>NZ_LMMW01000055.1:0-2072 GCF_001422845.1 Methylobacterium sp. Leaf100
AAACGCCTTCGACGCCTTCCGCCCAACCGAATGCCGAAACTACATCACCGCCGCAGGATACGACGCTTATGACCCAACCTGAACGGCAACAGCTCTAGCTTCAGAATGATGGCAGATCAGGGGGCAAGATCACGAGGGATTCAACGGCAAGCTTCACAACGATTGCTTGAGACAGGAGATCTTCTACTCGCTGAAGGAGGCGCAGGTCATGATTAGCCCTCGCAAAATACCTACAACCGCGTCCAGCCGCATTCGTCGCTGGTCTACCAACTGCCTGCGCCCGTCACTTTCCCGGATCTGGCCTTCCAACTACCCATGGCCGCCAACATGCAGTAGCCTCTCATCTGGCCCAGTCTAAAATACCGGTTAGGTCGAAGTCTCTTAGCATACAGGACGAGTGCATGGCTGAGCGATACGCAACAATAAATCGAACTATTAATGTTGAGCTCGACTATTACGAGAAAATTATCAAAGCAACATATTCTATTGTAAATGCATATAGATCTTTTTGGGTTTTGTCCTTTTTGTTGTTTATTACATTGAGTTTGGTGGGTATGTTTATTATTTTTTTCAACGGCAAGCAGGGTGCAACACCGACATCAAATCTTGTCTTGAATGTATTAGCATTATTTTTATATGTTTTTACATCATACACACTTGGCGTGGCTGTTTGCAGATTATCGAAAGTTCCTGCTATCATTGTTGTTGTATATTCAATCTTTGCAATACCATTTCTGATCACTTGGTTAGGAGGCGTACTTTACGCAAATTTAATTAAGTTTGACATTGCCATACTACTATTTTCACTTGGTGGGCTAATATTTGCGGGATTTTTTTTTATTTTACTGTATGACTTTTTGAGAGGAGCATTTTGGTGCCTCAAAATTGATGATAGTCAGAGGTTAATTGCAGCAGAGCTATACAAAACCGCCTATTTTTCTAAAATTGCGCTTTCACGCACGATCGGGTTAAAGTTCTCAATCGATAACGTGAAATTCAATAGACTGAGAGTATTGATGTTGTTTGTCTTTTCATCGTCTATGTACACAGTATTTTTAGCAACATTGCTATTTTCTATGCCAGTAATCGGCATATCCATCGTATTTGGCAGCTCTTTATTTAATACAGATCAAAACGATTCCTTGAAACTCTCGATGATTGCAGTGATTATGCCGTTATCGACAGTTTGTATAGCAGTAGCATCGCTCTTACTGGGCTCTAAAGCCCGGAAAGTAGGACGGACGCAAGCGCTAAGCTCATTGTCTGAGCTGCAGCACGCCGATTTACGTGCTCCTGTAACGTTCTTAAGGCCATTTTCCGATGACCAAGTGCAGCTAGCACAACCGCGCCTCTCCATTCTTGGCAAAATGTTTGAGGTGGGGACTCGTGAGAACAAATTAGACGTTCTCCTTGTAGAAGAAGGCACAAACTATGGGCCGGTCGTCGGACTGGGGAATCCGAGGGATCAAACACCACCTTACGGGGCAGCCAGAGGATATTTCGAAAGTGAAGATTGGAGATCAGGCGCTTCTAGTATCATGTCGTCATCAAAGGCGATTATCATCTGTTTGGACAATACTGATGGAGTTATGTGGGAGCTGGACTACATAACTGAAGAGAATTTATTGAGTAAAACCCTCTTTCTGATGCATCCCAGGCATCATGGATCAGCGGATATTGAGCCGATTATAGAGGCGGTTCTAAAAAAACTGTTACTCTCACAAGAGATGAAGGAGAAAATATTTAACTTGTTCTGCAAAGAATGTAAGGGCTCCATCCTAGGATTTTTCATAGATGATGGCGGGGTGTTACAAGTCGGCCTATCTTCAACATTTTCGCGCTTCGCATTCCTATCAATGCTTCGCCTTTTCTTTCGAAAAAAGTTCTAAATCTATCAGTCAAAATTTGTTTACAGTGTGTTATAAACCGTGTGTGAGGCTATTTATGTACGAGGATGAGCTTGGAACGCGGCCTAGAGCCGTGTCCGGTTGGGTTGAATCATGGGGTATCGGGCGGGCTGCGGATCTGATTCGATGTCGGGCTTTTCAAGGAGAGCGGGATGCCGTCAGCCT
>NZ_LMMW01000056.1:0-215139 GCF_001422845.1 Methylobacterium sp. Leaf100
CTTAGCGACGATCTCTCCAGCCGTATGATTCTTCCGCTTAGCGACGATCTCTCCAGCCGTATGATTCTTCCGTCCCATAAAAACATCCTCCAAATGACCCAAGGCCATACATCAGGGAGGACCACTTTTCAGGGGGCAGGCCATAGGCAGCAGCGGCGCTATCACCGCCCACTTACACCGCTGAACTGCGACACCTCGCCCAACACAAATCCGACAGTGCCAATTTGTGAGCACGCGGGCCAACTATGCATCAACCTGCGGGCCAAATACCGGCATTTGCGGGCCTTTTTCCGGGCGAGGACAAACATCGGAGGTCACTTCCTTTGCATGGTCGCCGTGATCTTCGAGACCCGTGATCTGGAACGGCCCCTCCATGGTGCCGAAGGCCGGCACCAGGCCAGTATCATTGGCTGCCAAAGCCCGATCGCAGCACGACCTTGAATGCACGCCGCGACTCAAAGATACCGCCAAGCTCGGAAAAACCTCATTTTTCTTAGTAAGTTAGCAAACTACACCTTATGGGATGGCAGAACACCCGTAGCTAATGGCAGCACTTTGCTGCACTTTACACCACCTCGTCCCGGTGCCGCCCGCCGAGGCGCGAGCCGGCGACGTCCTTCTATTCTCCTTCCGCGCTCACCTGCCGGCCCGCCACTGCGCCATCGTGACCGGGCAAGGCACGATGATCCACGCCCATGACGGCGCCGCCGTCACCGAGGTCGCCCTGACCCGCTGGTGGCGGCGGCATTGCACGCACGCGTTCCATTTTCCGGAGGGCGCGGCCCGAAGCCGCCAGGAGGGGGCGCCCGGCTGATGCCGCGGCGGCCCGCCCGGGGCTCACATCACCGGGCGGATAGCCGGGCGGCCGGCTCCGATCCGGTCTTGCGCCCGGCCGGTCTCGGGGCAGGGGTCCGCTCCTGCCTCGGCCGCGCATGCCTCTCCTTCGTGCCGAAGCCGTTGGCGATCGCCAGGGCGGAGCGGTTCGCCGCGTAGGACGGGGCGACCATCGGGTAATCCGGCGGCAGGCCGAAGCGCGCCCGGTAGGTGTCCGGGTCCAGCCCATGCTTGGTGAGGTGGCGCTTCAAGGTCTTGTAGGACTTGCCGTCGAGGAAGCTGATGAGGCCGCCGGGCAGGACAGACTTCCTGACCTGGGACGGCTTGAGCTTCTCGACCTTTTCCTCGCGCGCAGCCTCCGATGCGCCCTCCGCCGTCAGATTCGTCAGAGCGTCGGACACGGCCCGGATTAGGATCGGCAGATCGGCCGCCGGAACCGAGTTGTTCGACAGATAAGCGCCGATGATCTTCCGGGTCAGATCCAGGCGATCGGCGGTTTCGGGTGAGCTGTGTTCAGTCATTTCGATGATCCAGAGAACATGATCGATCAGGGGCAGGCTTCGACTTGATCCGGCCAAGCCGTGCTCGGGCCACCTGATCCCCCCGACCCGATGTCTGCTCGAAGGGAGGCAAATCAGACGGCGAAGCTTCTCTTCGACATTCGCTCGAAGAGATGTCGCGCCGTTTGTCGTGTCGGATCAGGTGATGTCTCGTTGTACGAAGCCGATATGCGTCTCAGATGAACCCGATTTCGATCACTGATCTCATCGCCAAGATCGAAAACCATTCCTCATTTCATACCCAGAACGACACGTTGCCGGCTGAAATGGGAAACAATCGATCCGTTCATCTGCCATTATCCTAACACAAACTTCGCCGGACTTTTGCTCGAAGGCGCGGATTGTTTTGACTATCCGGACTTTCGAATGATCTCGAACCCCCGAACGATTGCGTACAGTACTATCCAGGGTGTCATTCCGGCGACAAGACGCCCTTTGACTGTGGCGCGGGGCGATCAACGACAGATTTCGCCAATCGACATCACCACGATTGATGATCGACCGAGTGATGGCGAGAGCGAGGCCGCCGCTTCGCGGCGTTCCCGACGAGGGGATCGGGCCCGGCAAGTGGGACGCCAGCGCCCCGGCGCATCCTGAGCCAAGGCATCCTGCGCCAAGGCGTTCGACAGCATGCCATTTGACGGCATGGCGCCGCGATGGTTGTCAAGGCGGGCCGCGCCGAGGGCGCCGGCGGGTCCCGCGAGGCACGGAAATGGTCACCGCCCTGCTCGCCCCGATCCTCGCAGCCCTGGCGGGGGCGGGCCTCGTGATCCAGCAAGCCCTGAACGCGCTGCTGCGCGGGGGCCTGAACTCCGCCGCCTGGGCGGGCTTCGTCAGCTACGCCGTCGGGCTCGCCTGCATGGGCGCGCTGGCCCTGGCGCGGCGCGATCCCCTACCCGCCTGGGCCACCGCCTCGCGCGTGCCGTGGTGGGCCTGGAGCGGCGGGGCCTTCGGCGCGGTGTTCATCGGCCTCGGCATCGTCCTCGTGCCGGTGCTCGGGACCGGAACGTTCATGGCGCTCCTCGTCGCCGGGCAGATGCTCACCTCCGTGGCCGTCGACCATTTCGGCTGGCTGGGCCTGGCCCAGCGCCCCATCGACGGCCCGCGCCTCGCAGGCGTCGCCCTCCTCATCGGCGGGGTGATCCTGATCCGGCGCTGAGGCGCCCGAACCCCGAACATCCCGGAGCCCGCCATGGCCACGCTGATCCTGCAAACCGCCGGAGCGGCGGCCGGAACGGCGCTGGGCGGTCCCATCGGGGGGATCGTCGGTTCGGCGGTGGGCGCGGCGGCGGGGTCGGGGATCGACGGGGCGCTGTTCGGCGGTTCGGGGCCGCGGGTCGTCGAGGGGCCGCGCCTCACGGAGGTGGCGGGCCTGACCTCGACGGAGGGCGATCCGATCCCCCGGCTCTACGGCCGCGCCCGCCTCGGCGGCACCCTGATCTGGGCGACACGCCCCCTGGAGGTCGCCAACACCCGCGTCGAGCGGGCGGGCGCGAGCGCCAAGGGCGGCGGCGGCGCCAGGACCGTGCGCACGGCCTACGCCTACTCCGTCGACCTCGCCATCGGCCTGTGCGAGGGCACCGTCGCCCAGGTGCGCCGAATCTGGGCCGACGGGCGCGAACTCGACCTTACCAGCCTGACGTACCGCCTCCACCGGGGCGAGGCCGACCAGGCGCCGGACCCGCTCATCGTCGCGAAGGAAGGCGCAGCCCCGGCCTATCGGGGGCTCGCCTACCTCGTGTTCGAGCACCTCGACCTCGCCGAATTCGGCAACCGGGTGCCGCAATTCGCCTTCGAGGTGGTGCGGCCCGTCGAGGGGCTCGCCGACCGGGTGCGGGCCGTGTGCCTGATTCCCGGCTCGACGGAGTTCGGCCTCGACCCCACCCCCGTCACCGAGGAGGCCGGCTACGGCACGAGCCGGCCCGCCAACCGCTTCCAGCTCCAGGGCATCACCGACGTGGTCGCGTCCCTCGACGCCCTCCAGGCCCTGTGCCCGAACCTCGCCAAGGTGTCCGTGGTCGCGAGCTGGTTCGGCGACGACCTGCGGGCCGGCCGTTGCACGGTGGCGCCGAAGGTCGACAATTCCACCAAGGCGACCACGGGCGACACCTGGCGTGTCGCCGGCCTGACCCGGGCGGGCGCCGGCCGCATTTCGACGACCCCCGACGGCCACCCGGCCTATGGCGGCACCCCGTCCGATGCCGGCCTCGGCCGCCTCGTGGCGGACCTCCACGGGCGGGGTCTGGGCGTCGTGCTCTACCCGTTCCTGATGATGGATGTGGCGCAGGACAACACCCTGCCCGATCCGCGCGATCCGTCCGCGCCGGGTCAGCCGCCCTATCCCTGGCGCGGCCGCATCACCTGCGATCCCGCCCCCGGTCTCCCGGGCAGCCCGGACGGCACGGCGGGGGCGGCGGCCCAGGTCGCGGCGTTCTTCGCGCAGTACCGCAGCCTCGTCCTGCACTATGCGGATCTCGCCGCCGGCTGGGGGGTGCCGCTGTCCGGCTTCGTCGTCGGCAGCGAATGCGTCGGCCTGACCCGCGTGCGGGGCGCGGACGACACCTACCCGGCCGTGGCGGGCTTCCTCGCCCTGGCCCGCGCGGTGCGCGACCGCCTCGGGCCCGGCGTTCCCCTCGTCTACGCCGCCGACTGGACCGAGTACGGCGCCCATGTGCGCGACGGCGGCGACACCGTGCGGTTCCCCCTCGATGCCCTGTTCGCCGATCCGGCGATCCACGCGGTCGGAATCGATTACTATCCGCCCATCACCGACTGGCGCGACGGGCCGGACCACGCCGACCTCGCGGAGGCCGATTCGATCCACGACCGGGATTACCTCGCGGCGCGCCTCGGGACGGGCGAGGCGTTCGACTGGTTCTATGCGGATGCGGACGCCCGCGCCGCCCAGATCCGCACGCCGATCACCGACGGCGCGCACGGCAAGCCGTGGGTGTTCCGCGCCAAGGACCTCGTCGGCTGGTGGTCGAACCCGCATTGGGAGCGCGACGGCGGCGTCGAGACCCGGACGACCGCCTGGGTGCCGGGGGCCAAGCCGATCTGGCTCACCGAGATCGGCGTGCCCGCCGTGGACAAGGGCACCAACGGCCCCAACGTGTTCCCCGACCCGAAATCCGCCGAGAACGCGTCGCCGCCCTTCTCCCACGGCACCCGCGACGACCTCATCCAGGCGCGCGGCCTCACCGCCATCCTGGAGCGGTTCGACGCGGACGCCCCCGGCTTCGACCCCGCCCACAACCCGGTCTCGGCCGTCTATGGCGGCCCGATGGTGCCGCCGGATTCCGTCTTCGTCTGGTGCTGGGACGCACGGCCCTACCCGGCGTTCCCGGATTTCGACACCGTCTGGGCCGATGCCGGCAACTGGTCCGTGGGCCATTGGATCACCGGGCGCATCGAGGGCCTCGAACTCGACCGGCTGATCTCCGCGATCCTCGACGATTGCGGCGTCGACGTGCCGGCCCGGATCGCGTGCGCGGCGCAGCTCGACGGCTACGTCGTCGACCGGCCGCTCTCGGCCCGCGCCGCCCTGGAGCCCCTGGCCCGGCTGTACGGCCTCGACGTGTCGGCCGTCGCCGGCGTTTTGCGCATCCGCGCCCCACGCCGCGAAGCCCCCCTGACGATGCCGGCCGGCGACCTCGTGGCCGCCTCGGACCAGGCGCCCCTTTCCCTGGTGCGGGCCGAGGAATCCGAGCTGCCCCGGTCCCTGGAGGTCACGGTGACCGATTCCGAGGGGGGCGCCTATCGCCGGATCACCGCCGCCGCCTCGCGCCCCACGGGTGCCCGGCGGCGCGAGGTCCGGTTCGAGGCCGCCGTGGTGACGCGCCGGGCCGAGGCCGAGGCCCTGGCGGAGGCCATGCTCGACGCCGACCTCGCCGCCCGCGACACCGCCGGGTTCACGGTGAGCCCGCGCCGGATCGATTGGGAACCCGGCGACCTCCTCGCCCTGCCCGGCGAGGCGGCGCCGCACCGCATCGTCCGCATCGCCGACGGCCCGGCCGGGCGCCGGATCGAGACCCGCGCCGTACCCCGCCACGGCCGGACGGCGCGGGGTGGCAGGCGCCCGGAGGCGGCCCCGCGCCGGGCGCCGCCGGCGCTTGCCGGACCGCCCTTCGCGGCCATTCTCGACCTGCCCCTCGATGAGGGAACGCCGACGCCGTTGCAGGTCCTCGCCGTGCGGGCCGAGCCGTGGCCCGGCGAGATCGCCGTGTGGCGGGGCGAGGCGGACGGGCCCCTGGCCCTGCACGGCCTCGTGGATTACCCGGCCTTCCTCGGCGAGACCCTGACGGCGCTGGCACCCGGCCCGCTATGGCGCTTCGACCGGGCGATCCGCCTCGACGTTCGCCTCGGGGGGGGCGGGGGGCCTCGCCTCCGTCCCGGAGGCCGCCGTTCTGGCCGGGGCCAACCGGTTCGCCCTGGTCGGCCCGGACGGCGTCGTCGAGATCGTCGCGGCGGCGGGCGTGACCCTCACGGGGCCGGGCACCTACCGCCTCACCGGCCTCCTGCGGGGCCTGGGCGGCAGCGAGGCCGAAGCTGCCCGCACCCTCGCGCCCGGCAGTCTGATCGTCCGACTCGACGAGGCCCTGGTACCCCTCGTCACCCGCCTCGACGCCGTCGGACGGCCGTTCCGCTACCGCATCGGCCCGGCCGTCCGGGACCCGGCCGACCCGCTCTTCGTCGCCCGCACCGCCACCGCCGGGCTCACCGCCCACCGGCCCCTGGCGCCCGTCCACCTGCGGGCGCGGCGCATCCCGGAGGGTCTTCACCTGACCTGGACCCGCCGGACCCGGCGCGACGGCGATGCCTGGGAGCCGGCCGACGTGCCGCCCGATCCCATGGTTCAGGGCTACCGGATCGATATTCACGCTGCCGACAAGACCGTCCTGCGCAGCCTCGCGGCCACGGACCCGTCGGTCCTCTACGCCGACGAGGCGGCCGATTTCGGCACGCCCCAGACGAGCCTCGACGTCGGCGTGGTTCCACTCGGCACCCTCACGGGGCCGGGGCCGGCCCTGCGCGCACGGGTGCCGATCCGCACGGCGTGACGCCCCTTACTCCGACACCCGACAGGAGGCCGCCCATGGCGCAGACCACCCCGCACCTCGCCCTGCCGCTGCTGGCGGCGGGACAGGCCGGCAAGCACGTCACCCACAACGAGGCGCTGCTCGCCCTTGATGCCCTCGTGCACCTCGCCTGCCGCGACAGGGATCTGTCGGCGCCACCCACCGACCCGGCGGAGGGCGACCGCTACCTCGTGACGGCGCCGCAACCGAGCGGGGCCTGGGCCGGCCTGTCCGGCCAGATCGCGGCGTTCGGAGACGGGGTCTGGACCGGCCTCGTCCCCCGCACCGGCTGGCTCGCCTACGTGGCCGACGAGGACGCGTTCTACCGCTTCGACGGGACGGGCTGGCGCCGCCTCCTCGACGGCCTGCGGGCTTTGAGCGGCCTCGCCGCCCTCGGCCTCGGCACGGAAGCGGACGCCGCGAACCCGTTCGCCGCCAAGTTGGATCGGGCCCTGTGGACCGCCCGCGATCCCGCCGAGGGCGGCAGCGGCAGCCTCGCGCTGGTGCTCAACAAGGCGACGGAGGCCAACGCCGTGGCCCTGCTGTTCCAGGCGGCCTATGCGGGCCGGGCCGAGTTCGGGTTGCTGGGCGAGGATGCGGTCAGCCTGAAGGTCTCGCCCGACGGGGCCGCGTGGCACGGGGCATGGCGGGCCGATCCGGCGACGGGCCATCTCGGCCTCGGGACCCTGGCCCTGCCGGGCGCCCCGGCGGCCCGCGCGCCCCTGCACGTGGCGCGGGAGGGAGCCGGTCCGGGCCTGTGCCTCGAAGCCTACGGCGCCGCCCCGGTGGCCCCCCCTCATCGAGACCCGCACCGGCCGGGGCAGCCGGGAGGCCCCCCTGCCGGTCCGCGCGGGGGATTGCCTCCTCGGCCTCGCCGGCGGCGGCGTCTTCGCGGGCGGCGTCGCGGAGAACCGTCTCACGGTCCGGGGCGTCGCCGAGGAGGATTTCTCCGCCGGCGCCCAGGGAACCGGGATCGTGTTCGAGGCCACGGATCTCGGCGGCACCGTTCCGCGTGCCGTGGTGAAGGTGCGGGCGAACGGCGCCCTCGAACTCGTGGCCCGGGCGGGAATCCCCGGTGCCGGCACGGCACCGGGCCAGATCGTGTTCGACAGCACCCTCGGCGCCTTCCGGGGCTGCACCGGCGCCGCCTGGTCGCGGCTCACCGGCCTCGCCCGCTTCCGCGTCACGACGAGCTTCGACAACTACATCGGGGCCGGCGCCTGGACGCGCATCGGTTTCAACACCGGCGACCTCAACGATCAGGGGCTCTTCCAGGCCGCCACCGGCGCCTTCGTCGCGCCCGAGGCGGGCGTCTACGCCCTCTCGGCCGGTCTCGCATTCCGGCGCAACGGCACCAATGCACCCGCCTCCCTGCAGGGCCGCTTCCACCGAAACGGCACGGCCGTCGCCGGTACCCGCCGGGGCGCCGCTGCGCCCGTCGACGGCGTCTCGACGGTTGGCCTCGGCGTCACCCTGGCGCTCGCGGCCGGGGATACGATCACGGTCCACGCCCTGTTCACGGGCGCGGACGGCTACGTTGCCGCCTCCGACAGCGACTTCTCCGGTTTCGGCCTCGCGTGAGCGCTCAGTACGGGTACCCGTAATACGGCGCCGACCGCCGAAGTTCATCGCCGTAGACGGGGCGCCCGTAACCGCGCGGCGCCGCTGCGGCACCCGGTCCGTAATAGCGGGGCGGCCGGTAGTTGCCGTTGTTCACGCCGGCCGAACGGTCGTTGCCGCTCTCCGTGGCGAAGGGCGTCAGCCCGCTGCCGCTGCTGCTGTTCTGGGCCGAGGCCCCGCCCGCCCCCGCCAGGAGAAGACCGGCGGCGAGGCCGCCGGCGGCACAGCGGGCGACGATCCGTGCTCGTGTCATGATCGCATTCCTCGCATCCGGCCACCGCGCGGGCCTGTCCTCATCTCCCGAACGAACCGCCGGACGCGCGCTTCCGTTCCGCGCGTCCCGCTCCCTTCCTACCCCAGATCCCTTCCTAACCCAGATCCCTTCCTAACCCAGATCCCTTCCGACGCAGGAGTGTTCCATGGATCTCAGCCCCATCGGCAAGGCCGTGCTCGTCGCCCGCGAGGGTCGGCGGCTGCATGCCTACCGCGATTCCGTCGGCATCTGGACCATCGGCATCGGCCACACCAGCGCGGCCGGTCCGCCCCTCGTCACCCCCGGCCTCGCGTTGACCCCGGCGGAATGCGACGCGGTGTTCGACCGCGACGTCGTCCGCTTCGTGGCGGCCGTGCGGGCGGCGGTGCCCGCCCCCCTGCCGCAGCACGCCTTCGACGCCCTCGTCTCCCTGTGCTTCAACATCGGCCCGGCGGCGCTCGGCCGCTCCACCCTGGTGCGGCGCCTGAACGCCGGCGACGCGGAGGGCGCGGCCCAGGCGATGATGCTGTGGGACCGGCCCGCCGCGCTCATCCCGCGCCGGGGCGCCGAGCAGGACCAGTTCCGCACGCCCTACGCCGTCGCCCTGCCCCGCGCCCGGCGGAACGACGCGGCGCCCATCGCGGTGCCGGACGGGACCGCACCCGCCCGGCCGGTCGCGCGCCGCACGGTGCCGCGCAGTCCGGGCGCGCCGCCGGCCGTGCCCCTGCCGCCCGAAGCTGCGCCGACTTGGCTCGCCCGAATCCGCGCCGCCCTCGGCGGCCGGTCCGGCGCCTGACGCACGCACCCCTCACGCCCCCCCGGAGACCCGAGCCATGCTCCACCCGATCCCGCGGCCGTCCCGCGCCACCCTCGGTCTCGCCCTGATGCCGGCCCTGACCGTGATGCCGATTCTACCCTGCGCCGCCGCCGGCCTCGACGCCGCGAGCGTGATCGTCCCCTGGGGCGACGCCGCCGCAGCGGTTGCCCAGACGGTCACCGGCCTCCTGCTGCCGCTCGCGGTCACCGCCGCGACGGCCGCCCTGGCGCGCCTCGCCGGCCCCTTGCGCGCCCTCGTCACCGCCACCCTGGTGGAGCGCCTGGTCCGCAACGTCGGCGACTACGCCGTCAACGCCGTGGCGGGCGCCGTGCGGGGACGGACGCTGAGCGTGCCCCTCGGCTCGGCCGTCATCGCTCGGGCGGTGCAGCGCGGCCTCGACGAGGCGCCGGCCTGGCTCGTGCGCGCGGCCGGCGGGCGCGAGGGCTTGGCCGAGAAGGTGTTCCGAAGCCTGCCGCTCGCGGAGGACGCCACCATCGCCAACACCCTGCGGCCGGCCGTGGAGGCCGCGCGGACGGGACGCCCGGCGCCCTGACACAGCCGGGAAACGCGGGGGCAGGCTCGGCCGGGGAGATCCGCGATGGAGGAGATCCGCGATGGAGAAGATCGCCCTCGAGGCCGCCCGCCTGCTGTTCTCCCACGACGGCGCGGGGTGGATCGTCGCCGTGCTGCTGGGGCTGGCCTGCCTCCACCTCCACCGCGAGACCGTGCGCGCCCAGGAAGCCCGCATCGGCGACACGGGCGCCACCGCCACCGCCCTGGAGCGGGCCTCGCACACCAACGCGGCCGTGGCCGCCGCCCTGGAGAGCCGGACCCGGGTGCTCGAGGACCTCACGCGCCTGGTGAGCGAGATGGCCCGGGGCGCCGAGCGCGGCGAGGAGCGCGCCCGAGACAAGCTCGACGACATCTCGCGCCGCCTCGACGAGGTCGTGCGCCGCCTCGGCGAGGGACGCCCGCCGCTCCGCCCCTGAACGCGCCCGTACGCCCGAACGCCCGTACGCCCGAACGAAGGTCAGCCCATGTCCCGCTTCCCCCTCACCGTCGATCCCGCCCGAAGCCGGGCGGCAGGGGCGCGCCTCGGCGCGGCCCGGCGCCGTTTCGATCTCTCCGCCATCGCCCTGCGCAAGGCCGCCCTCGATCACGTCGACGGCGAGATGCTCGTCAGCGTCGCCCTGCGGGCGAGCCTGGCGCGCCTCGCCACTCCGCCCGGCCCGGCATCCTGAGGCGTCGCCCCCCGCCCCCGGGGGCGTCGCCCCCGGCCGGGTGGAACCGAACCGCACCGGTTGCGCTTGCACCGGCATTCACGGCGCATTCAGTGCCCCCTCCCTATCCCGTGGTTCATGCGCATCCTCCTCGCCCTGCTGCTGATCGGCCTCGCCGTCGCGGGTTTCGCGACGGGCTCGATCGGCACGCAGGCCGAGGAGACCACGGGGGCTGCCATCGTGGCGCCGGTTCAGGTGACGCCGCGCCCCGACACCTGCCTCAACGCGGCCGACCTGCGCGAGGCCGTGGCCGACAAGCGCGTGATCGAGCCCGTGGCCGCCATCCGGGCCGCCCGCAAGGTGATCCCACGGGCCGAGATCCAGCGCGCCCGCCTGTGCCGGCACGAGGAAACCCTGGTCTACCTGCTCACGGCCTTGCGCCGGGACGGGCAGTTCGTCCACGTCATGGTCGATGCCACCACGGGCGAGATCAGCGGCCCCTGAACCAGCGAATTAGAGGAGTGCGGGACCGTGCGTCTGCTCGTCGTCGAGGATGACCGGGACATCAACCGGCAGGTGGTCAACGCCCTGGAGGAGGCCGGCTACGTCGCCGACAAGGCGTTCGACGGCGAGGAGGGCGGCTACCTCGGCGAGAGCGAACCCTACGACGCCATCATCCTCGACATGGGCCTGCCCAAGGCCGACGGGGTCAGCGTTCTCCAGAAATGGCGGCGGGCCGGCATCAAGACGCCCGTCATCATCCTGACCGCCCGCGACCGCTGGTCGGACAAGGTCGACGGCTTCGACGCCGGCGCCGACGACTACGTGACGAAGCCGTTCCACATGGAGGAGCTGCTGGCGCGGGTGCGCGCCCTCCTCCGGCGCGCCGCCGGCCATGCCACGAGCCAGATCGCCTGCGGCCCCGTGGTCCTCGACACCCGCTCGGGGCGGGTGTTCGTCGACGGCAACCCCGTCAAGCTCACGAGCCACGAGTACCGGCTGCTGTCCTACCTCATGCACCACACCGGCCGGGTGGTCTCGCGCGCCGAACTCACCGAGCACCTCTACGACCAGGATTTCGACCGCGACTCCAACACCATCGAGGTGTTCGTCGGGCGCCTGCGCAAGAAACTCGCCGTGGACCTGATCCAGACCGTGCGGGGCCTGGGGTATCTCGTGGACCCGACGCAGCCGCCGCCGCGGGTGTGAGGCGATGCGTAGGCGAAGCAATTGCCCATATTGAGCTGGGCCGGATGCCCCTTGGCCCTTGCCGTAGCGCGAGAAGGCGTCAAGGGCGCCCTCCGTATCCTCGGGGGTAATGGCCACGACGCGGACCCGTGCGGCTTCGAGCATCAACCGGACATCCTCCCGCGCCGCCGCGATGCCGCCACCGCGCTGGCGCGCAATGGCCAGGACGGTCTCGTAGAGGGCTAGGGCCGAGGTGATGGGTGCCGGGGCCGCCTCGAGCCGGTCGGTTAGGGCCTGCGCCTCCGGCTCGCGCAGGATCATCGCCACGAAGGCCGAGGCATCGACGAACATCTACGGGTTGCCGCTGAGCGCGTCATAGAATGCCTTGTCGGCCGCGAGACCCGTCGCCGGACGCGCGAGGGCACGGTCCTGGATCGGCCGAATCCGCTCCCAGAGACTCAGCTTCTCATCCTGGCGTTGCAGTTCGTTGCCGACGGCGAGCTTGATCGCCTCATCGGAAGAAATGCCCCTGCGCGCCGCCAGGGTCTGGACGAGCTGCTCGGTCTCGGGATCTTGGATATCGAGGCTCATCGTCGAATCTCCGTTCGGATGATGTACAGACGGAACGCGTCACCTTTCAACCGTCGCGCGCGGCCCCGGACCACGACGACGAGACCCGCATGAGCCGCGCCGCCGCATGATCTCCTCCCCCGCATGAGCCCGTTTCCCGCTTGGCTTCCCCTGCGCCGGCGCTCCATCGCCGTGCGGCTCGCCACATCCGCCCTGCTGGCGAGTTCGGCGATCCTGCTCATCGCCGCCGGCATCCTCACGACCCTGTACCGCGAGAACACCGAACGGGCCTTCGACAGCCGGCTGCTGGTCTACGCCAACAACCTCGCCACGGATCTCGTCTCGCCCAACGATCCCGAGAGCCGCTCCTTCACCCTGAGCGATCCGCGCTTCGACCTGCCCCTGTCGGGCTGGTACTGGCAGATCGGGCGCCCCGATGCGAAGCCCCGGGACCTGCGCACCTCGCGCTCCCTCGTCGGCGTGCCGCTCAAGGCCGCCAGCACGCCCGACACCACCGCCGGCGTCGGCCAGATCCGTCAGGGCTACGGCCGGGCGCAGGACGAACGCCCCCTGCGGATCATCGAGCGCGACGTCGATCTCGGCGAGGAGGGCCGCTACACCGTGCGCGTCGCCGGCCCGGCCGACGAGATCGCCAACGATGTCGGGCGCTTCCGCTTCTCCCTGATGGTGACCTTCGGGCTGCTGGGCCTGTCCCTGGCCCTGACCACCCTGCTGCAGATCCGCTTCGGCCTCGCCCCGCTGGCCAAGCTCCGCAACGCGCTCGGCGCCATCCGCCGGGGCGAGTCCGACCGGATCACCGGCGAGTACCCGCGCGACATCGCGCCGCTCGCCGGCGAGGTGAACCTGCTCATCGAGACCAACCGCGAGATCCTGGAACGTGCCCGCACCCAGGTCGGCAACCTCGCCCACGCCCTGAAGACGCCGCTCTCGATCATCGTCAACGAGGTCGGCGCGGCCGACGCCCCCGGCGACCTCTCGGCCAAGATCCGCGAGCAGGCCGCCGTGATGCGCGATCAGGTGAACTACCACCTCGACCGGGCGCGGGCCGCGGCCCTCGCCGGCACCCTCGGCACCTCCACGGAGGTCGAGCCGGCGCTCGCCGGGCTGGTGCGCACCTTCGGCAAGATCTACCGCGACAAGGACATCGCCTACGCGGTCCACGTGCCGCCCGGCCTGCGCTTTCGCGGCGAGCGCCAGGATTTCGAGGAGATGATCGGCAACCTCGTCGACAACGCCTCGAAATGGGCCGCCGGACGGGTCTCGATCCGGGCCGAGGCGGTGGCGCAGGACGATTATCCCCACCTGATGGTGTCCATCGAGGATGACGGGCCGGGCCTCGCCCCCGAGGACCGCGACGCCGTCCTCGGGCGCGGCCGGCGCCTCGACGAGACCAAGCCGGGCTCGGGCCTCGGGCTCTCCATCGTGGCCGATCTCGCCACCCTCTATCGCGGCCGGCTCCGCCTGGAGGCGGCGAGCCTCGGGGGCCTGCGCGCGGTGATCGAGGTGCCGGGCGACGCGCCGGCCGGGGCCGCGCCGCACGCCTGACGGGAATTCCTTGGGGTCGCACGGTTTGCCGTCGTGCTCCATACGGTTAAGGTCGATCCAGCGCCGGCCTTCGCGTGACACCGTGTCGCCCGAAGCCTGCATCGTAGGGACCACAGCGTGGCCTTACATGCGGTCGCACAGTGTTTCGAGGCGTGATGACGGCACTCTGGTTCATTCTGGCGCTCATGACCGGCGCGGCGGTGCTCGCCCTGCTCTGGCCGATGTCGCGTCGGGCCAATCCGTCGACGGCCCCGGATGCCGGCGCCATGGCGATGGAGACGGGGTTCTACGAGGACCAGCTGCGCGAGATCGAGCGCGATCTGACGCGCGGCCTCATCGCCGCGCCCGAGGCCGAAGCGGCGCGCACGGAAGCCGGCCGCCGCCTCCTGCGGGCCAACCGCGTGGGCGTTCCCCTCGTCCCCGGCATCGCCGAGCCGGCCCTGCGCCAGCGCCGCGCCGCCTCTGCCTTCGCCCTGTCGACGATCCCGCTGGTCGCCCTCATCGCCTACGGACTCTACGGCTCGCCGCACATGCCGGCGCAGAGCGCGGCCGAGCGGCAGGCGGCGGAGAACGGCGGACAGGATCTCCTCAACGCCATCGGCCAGATCGAGGCGCGGCTCGCCAGCAATCCTACGGACGGGCGGGGCTGGGCCGTGCTCGCCCCCGTCTACATGCGGATGGGCCGGTTCGACGATGCGGCCCACGCCTACGAGGCCGCCGCCCGCACCCTCGGCGAGACCTCGCAGCGCCTGTCCGATTGGGGCGAGGCCCTGATCGCCGGCAACAACGGCGTGATCTCGCCGCAGGCCAAGACGATCTTCGAGCGCGCCGTCGCCCTCGACGGAACGGCGGCCAAGCCCCGGTTCTACCTCGCCCGCGCGGCCGAACTCGACGGCGATATCCCATTGGCCATCAAGCGCCTGGAGGGCCTCGCCGAGAATGCGCCCGCGGACGCACCGTGGCTCCCCGTGGTGCGGGACAACCTCGCTCGCCTGAAGGGCGAAGCCTCCCCGACGGGCGGGGTCTCGCCGAAGGGTGATGCGCCGGTGGCCCGGCCCGGCGCCGGGGCCGCGCCCGATCCGGGCGCCGCCGCATCGCTCCAGGCGATGCCGCCGGAGGGCCGGAACGCCGCCATCCGCAGCATGGTCGCGGGCCTCGACCAGCGCCTCGCCGAAAAGGGCGGCACGGCGGACGAGTGGCTGCGCCTCGTGCGCTCCCTCGGCGTGCTCGGAGACCGCGACAAGGCCGGGGCCGCCCTCGCCCGGGCCCGGACGGCCCTGGCTTCCGACCCCGCGGCGCTCCGCGGCCTCGAGGCCCTGGCGGGTGAATTCGGGTTGACGCGCGACGGAGCGGGCCAGCCGGAGGCTGAAAGATCCGGCGCGGCCGGTGGTACCAGGGACGCCCCCAAGACAGACACCACGCAGGCCGATGCGGCCAGGGCCGGCACCGAGGCGGCGGTGGCCGCCGTGAAGGCGATGCCGGCGGCCGAGCGGGACGCGGCCATTCGCGGCATGGTCGCGGGCCTCGACCGGCGCCTGGCGGCCAAGGGCGGCACCATCGACGATTGGCTGCGCCTGGTGCGCTCCTATGCCGTCCTCGGCGAGCGAACCCAGGCGCGCCAGGCCCTCGACCGGGCCCGCATGGCCCTGAGCCCCGAGCCCCAGGCGAAGGAGCGCCTCGACGAGCTCGCCCACGAACTCGACCTCGCCGCGGCCGGACGCCCCTGACAATCGGTCCCGGCCGCCGACCTTGACCCGGGCGCCGACGCGGCCGACACCGTCCTTTAAGCCCATTCCAAACACGGGTTCCGGCCGCCGGGGGCGAAACGCCCGCTCCACCGGCGCCCGCGACACCACAACCGAGACGGGACGACCCGCGTGACCCGCAAGAGCCGCCGCCTCATCCTCATCAGTGCCTGCGGCGCCGTGCTGGCCCTGGCGGTCGGACTGATCCTGTCGGCCATGAGCGGATCGATCGTGTTCTTCCGCTCGCCGACGGAGGTCGCGGCGCAGGGCGTCGCACCCGGCACCCGGTTCCGCCTCGGCGGCCTCGTCAAGGACGGCTCGCTCCAGCGCGGGCCGGACCAGACCGTGGAATTCGCCGTGACGGACACCAACGCCACCGTGCAGGTGGCGTATCGCGGCCTGCTGCCCGACCTGTTCCGCGAGGGCCAGGGCATCGTGGCGGAGGGCCGCCTCGAGCCCGGCGGCCTGTTTCGCGCCGACACGGTGCTGGCCAAGCACGACGAATCCTACATGCCCCGCGAGGTCGCCGACGCCCTGAAGGCGCAGGGGCGCTGGCAGGAGGGCAAGGGCATGGTCGAGAAGCCCGCCGGCACCAAGCCCGCCGACGCCAGCACGGCCATCACCGATAAGACACTCGGTCAGCGCAGCGAGCGATGATGCGCAAGCTCCCCCGGAAGGACGCCCCCACGTGCTGATCGAAGTCGGCCACTTCGCCCTCGCCCTGGCGCTCGCCCTCTCCCTCGTCCAGGCGGTGATGCCGGTCTGGGCCGCCCGCTCGGGCGACCAGGCCCTGCGCGCCGTGGCGACGCCGGCCGCGCTCGGCACCTTCGCCTGCGTCCTGTTCGCGTTCGGGGCGCTCACCTACGCCCACGCCACCTCGGATTTCTCCGTCCAAAACGTGGTCGAGAACTCGCACACGGCCAAACCCTTCCTCTACAAGCTGTCGGGCGTGTGGGGGAACCACGAGGGCTCGATGCTGCTCTGGATCCTCATCCTGGCCCTGTTCGGGGCCTTGGTTGCGATCGCGCGCGAATCGGTTCCGCCGACGCTTAGGGCCAACACCCTCGCGGTGCAGGGTCTGATCACCTTCGTGTTCGTGCTGTTCATCATCACGACCTCGAACCCGTTCGCCCGCGTCAGTCCGGCCCCGCCCGAGGGCAACGACCTCAACCCGCTGCTGCAGGATTTCGGCCTCGCGATCCACCCGCCGCTCCTCTACGTCGGCTATGTCGGGTTCTCGATCACCTTCGCGTTCGCCATCGCGGCCCTCATCGACGGGCGCATCGACGCCGTCTGGGCGCGGGCCGTGCGGCCGTGGACCCTCACCGCCTGGAGCTTCCTCACCCTCGGCATCGCCATGGGCTCGTACTGGGCCTATTACGAGCTCGGCTGGGGCGGCTGGTGGTTCTGGGATCCGGTGGAGAACGCCTCCCTGATGCCGTGGCTCGCCGGCACGGCGCTCCTGCATTCCACCGTGGTGATGGAGAAGCGCGACGCCCTCAAGGTCTGGACGGTGCTCCTCGCCATCCTCACCTTCTCCCTGTCGCTGCTCGGCACCTTCATCGTGCGGTCGGGCGTGCTGACCTCGGTGCATTCCTTCGCCACCGACCCAACACGCGGCATCTTCATCCTCGCCATCCTGATCCTGTTCATCGGCGGCTCGCTGACCCTGTTCGCGTGGCGGGCGCCGATGCTGCGCCAGGGCGGCCTGTTCGCGCCGATCTCCCGCGAGGGGGCGCTCGTCATGAACAACCTGTTCCTCGCCGCCGCCTGCGCCACGGTGTTCGTCGGGACCCTCTATCCGCTGCTGCTGGAGATGCTGACGGCGGAGAAGATCTCCGTCGGTCCACCCTTCTTCAACTACACCTTCATTCCGCTGGCGATCCCGCTCCTGCTCATCGTGCCCTTCGGCCAGACCCTGGCGTGGAAGCGCGGCGACGTGCATGCCGCGTCCCAGCGCCTGTTCGCGGCGCTGGCCGTCGCCCTCGTGGTGGGCCTGGCCGTGCTCGCCTACACCTGGGGCGGCCCGATGATGGCCCCCGTGGGGATCGGCCTCGGCGCATACCTCGTCATCGGCTCCGTGCTGGAGATCGTCTCCCGCGCCCGCGGCTACGGCGCGAGCCGCACCCGCAAGGCCTCCGTGGTCTGGCGCCGGGCCATCGGCCTCCCGCGCTCGGCCTGGGGCACGGCGCTCGCCCATGCGGGCGTGGGCGTGGTGGTCCTCGGCATCGCCGCGCAAGGGTGGGCGACGGAGGGGCTGAAGACCCTGAAGCCCGGCGAGTCCCTGGCCTCGGGCCCCTACGTGGCGACCCTCGACCGGGTCGGCCCGCGCATGGGCGAGAACTACTCCGAGACCACGGCCTTCCTCACCATCCGCAACACCGGCGGCGACATGATCGGCACCGTGGAGACGGGCAAGCGGTTCTACCCGAGC
The DNA here is from genome assembly GCF_001422845.1 of Methylobacterium sp. Leaf100. NCBI lineage: Bacteria > Pseudomonadati > Pseudomonadota > Alphaproteobacteria > Hyphomicrobiales > Methylobacteriaceae > Methylobacterium > Methylobacterium sp. Leaf100. Next base: position 17,886 of record NZ_LMMW01000056.1, read on the forward strand.
CGCAAGATGACGGTGACGGAATCCGGTCTCCTCACCCTCGGGGTCAGTCAGGTCTACGCCAGCCTCGGCGAGGTCCTGCCCGAAGGCGGCATCGGCCTGCGCCTCTACTACAAGCCCTTGGTGCTGCTGATCTGGCTCGGCGCCGTGGTGATGGCGCTGGGCGGCGCCGTGTCCCTCACCGACCGGCGCATGCGCGTCGGCGCCCCGGCCCGTGCCAAGACGAAGCCCGTGCCCGCCGGCAGCATGGCGGCGGCGGAATGACCGCCGCCCCGCGCCTCGCCCTCGGGCTGCTCCTCGCCCTCGGCTCCGCCGGAGGCGCGCTCGCGGTGCAGCCCGACGAGGTTCTGAAGGATGCGGGCCTGGAAGCGCGGGCCCGGGACATCTCCGCGGGCCTGCGCTGCCTCGTGTGCCAGAACCAGTCCATCGACGATTCCGATGCGCCGCTGGCCCGCGACCTGCGCGTCATCGTGCGCGAGCGGCTCCAGGCGGGCGACACCGACCCCCAGGTCGAATCCTACGTGGTCGGGCGCTACGGCGAATACGTGCTCCTGCGCCCGGTCTTCGCCCTCCACACCCTGCTCCTGTGGCTGACGCCGCTCGCCGCCATCGGCCTCGGGATCTTCGGCCTGTGGCGCCTGTCGCGCCGCCGCACCGAGCCGACGCCGCAGGGCCTGAGCGCCGCCGAGGAAGCCGAGATCGCGGCCCTGACCCGCCGGGACTGACGGGCCGGGGGCGGAACTCGCGCCTCGGACGACGCACCCCGACGCCTCGCTTTCGCCCCACTGAAACGGGATGGATGAGGACGGCCCGGCGTCAGCGAAGGCCGATGTCCGGCGAAGGTTCGGACTCAGCGAAGGGCCGGGTTTACGCTTTCTTCACCACGACTCGCGAGCGTCTCCGCCATGCCGACCGCTTCGCTCACCCACGTTTCGCTCACCCACGTGCTGACCGGCTTCGCCGTCCTTGCCGCGAGCCTCGCGCTCGTCCCTCCGGCGGAAGCGCATCCGCACGTCTGGGTCTCGACGAAGGCCGAGATCACCTACGGCGAGGGGGGGCGCGTCACCGGAATCCGCAACGCCTGGACCTTCGACGCGTCCTATTCGGCCTTCGTGGTTCAGGGGCTCGACGCCAACGGCGACGGGGTGTTCTCGCCCGAGGAATTGTCGTCCCTGGCACGCGAGAACACCGCGAATCTCGTCGAGTTCGGCTACTTCACCAAGCTCAAGGTCGCCGGCAAGGAGCAGCTCTTCGCCGATCCGACCGAGCCGCGCATGGCGATGGAAGACGGCAAGCTCATCATGACGTTCCTCCTGCCCCTGAAGACGCCCGTGGCGCCGGGGCGCGGGGTGACGGCGCTGGAAGTCTACGACCCGACCTATTTCGTCGCCTTCGGCCTCTCCGATGAGGCCGACGCCGCGCGCCTGACCGGCGCGCCCACGGGCTGCGCCGCCACCGTGACGCGGCCGAAACCCGAAGTGGTCAAGGCGGCCGAGGGCAAAACGCCTGATGGCAAGACACCTGACGGCAAGACGGCGGACGCCAAGCCCGGCCTGTCGGAGGCGTTCTTCGAGGCGCTGACCGCCTCGGCGAATTACGGCAGCCAGTTCGCCAACCGGATCATCGTCGCGTGTCCGTAGGCGTCGCCGTCGCGGCGCAGCCGCCGGGCCTCCTCGGTCGGCGCCTGATCCTTGCCGCCGGTGCGACGACGCTGGCCGCCGGATTGCTCGCCGGCCTCATGCTCGTCATCGGGCCGGACGTGGCGGCGCCCCCGCCGCGCTCGCCCTTCGGCATCGGTTTTCGCGAGGCGGCGCCCTCGGCCACGGGCCTCGGCGGCTGGATCCTGGCCCTCCAGGCGAGCTTCTCCCGCAGCCTCCAGGGCGCGCTGCAGGCCATCAAGGCCGGCGGCGCCTGGGGGCCGATGCTGCTGCTGGGCTTCAGCTACGGCGTGTTCCATGCGGCCGGCCCCGGCCACGGCAAGGCGGTGATCGCCGGCTACATCGTCGCCGGGGAGCGCGCCCTGGCCCGTGGTTTCGCCCTGAGCTTCGCCGCCGCCCTGCTGCAGGCCGTGGTGGCGGTCGCCATCGTGGGCATCGGCAGCCTGCTCCTCCACGCCACCGCCGCCGGCCTGACCCGGGCCGGCACCGTCATCGAGACCGTCAGCTTCGCCCTCGTGGCGGCCCTCGGCCTCGCCGTCACTTGGCGCAAGGCCGGGCATCTGGCCGCCTTCGGGCGCGAGGGGGCCGGGTGCGGGCCGGATTGCGGGCACGTTCACCTCACGGACGGCGACGCGCTGGCCCGCCTCGGCACGTGGCGGGAGCGGGCCGGCGTGGTGCTCGCGGCGGGCTCCCGCCCCTGCGCCGGGGCGGTGCTCATCCTCGTCTTCTCGGCGTCCCAGAACATGCTCTGGGTCGGCATCGCCGCGACCTTCGCCATGGCGCTGGGCACGGCGCTCACCACGGGGGCGCTCGCGAGCCTTGCGGTCTTCGCCAAGGCGCTCGCCCTGCGCCTCGCCGGTGGGCGCGGTGAAGCCGGCACGCGGGCGGTCGCGGCCCTCGAACTCCTGGCGGCCGCCTTCGTGCTGGTGCTGGGCCTCGCCATGCTCACCGGCCTCGCCTTCGGCACCGGCGGCTGACTCAGGCCGGATCCGCTTACGTCTTTCAGGCTCGTGGATCCGGGCTCCGCTCAGGCCCGCCGGGTGATCCGGTCAACCCCAAGGTCGAGCTCCACGGTCTCGCAGTTGTCGAGCCACACCCCCGTGAGGTGAAAGAAGAACGTACCGTGTCCGACCACCGCGATGGTGCGCTCGGGCCGCGCCGCGAGCCAGTCGCGAAACGCCGCCACGCGACCATCGAACAGGGTGCGGGGCTCGACATGGATGCCCTCGGCATCGGGCTCGCCCTCGGCGTGCCACCAGATCTCGGGCAGGTGATCGACGGCGACATCCGGGAACTCGGCCGCCAGCACGGAGGCGGCCCGGCCCATGTCGCAGCTGCTCTCCTGGCATTCCCGGTGCAGCACCTCCACGAGGATCTTCGGCTCGGCCGGATGGCCGGCGAAGATCCCCTTGGTGGTCTGAATCGCCCGGGTCAGGGGCGAGGTCACCACGAGGTCGAAGGCGATGTCGTGGAGACCGGTGCGCGCGGCCTCGACCTGAGCCAGCCCCCGCTCGGTCAGGCGGGCATCGATGTGGCCGGGGTCGCGCCCCGTGAGGCGATGGGCGGCGTTGAAGGTCGATTCGCCGTGTCGGATGCAGACGATGCGCGTCGGGGTCATAGAAATCCGGTCTGGATGGGCGGGGGTTCCCGTCGAGATAGGCGGCGGCCCACGGGCTGGAAAGGGCGCTGGGGTCGCGCTTCGTCAACGGAGCCTCAACCAAGGGCGCGTTGAGTGGGCGGCCGAGCCCTCCAGGATCGCCCCCATGCTTCAGCCGACGCCGCCCCCGCCGGACACCCTGGCCGCCCTGGAGGCCTTGCGCGCGTCCGAGACCCTGGCCTTCCCGGGTGATGCGGCCCTCCGGACCGCGTTCGGCACCTGGCAGGACGAATTGCTGCGCGAGCGCCGGATGTCGGGCAACACCGCGGAGGCCTATGCCCGCGACCTGCGCCAGTTCCTCGCGCACCGGCAGGCCCGGCACGGCCGCCCCGACATTCCCGGCCTCATCGCCCTGAAGCCCCGCGACCTGCGCGGATTCCTGGCGGCGCGCCGCGCCGAGGGCATCGGCGGGCGCTCGCTCATGCGCCAGCTCGCGGGCCTGCGCTCCTTCGCCCGGCACCTCGCCCGCGAGGGCCACGGCACCGTGGCCGCACTCGGCGCCGTGCGCTCGCCCAAGGTCGAGCGCCGCCTGCCGCGGCCGATCCCGATCCCCGCCGCCAAGGCCATGACCCGCACGGCTTTGCGCGACGGCGAGGACCGCGAACCGTGGATCATCGCCCGGGACGCGGCGGTGATCGCCCTTCTCTACGGCTCCGGCCTGCGCATCTCGGAGGCGCTCGGCCTCGCCGCCAGGGATGCCCCGATACCGGGCACGGATTCGGTGACCGTCACCGGCAAGGGCGCCAAGATGCGGATGGTGCCGGTGCTGCCGGCTGTCCAGCGGGCGGTGGCGGCCTACCTCGCCGCCTGTCCCTACAGCCTCGACCCGGCCGGGCCGCTGTTCGTCGGCGCCAAGGGCGGGCCGCTCTCGCCCCGGATCATCCAGTACGCCGTCGCCGCCATGCGTGGCGCCCTCGGCCTCCCCCCGAGCGCGACGCCGCACGCCCTGCGCCACTCCTTCGCCACGCATCTGCTGGGCCGCCAGGGCGAGTTGCGGGCGATCCAGGAGCTGCTCGGCCACGCCTCCCTGTCGACGACCCAGCTCTACACCAAGGTCGACGCCGCCCGGCTCATGGACGCGTTCGACGCGGCCCATCCGCGGGCGGGGACGATGCGGCGGGTGTCGGGGGCGGCATAGACCGTCGGCCGAAGCCCGCCGGGCCGCCCGGTCGAGGCCCCCTACAATTCGGAGTCCGGCACATCGATGCCGGACAGCGTCCCGTCGGCCAGGCCGCGCGCCCGCGCGAAGCGCGGGTGGTCACGCAAGTCCGGCTTGAGACCGAGCGCCCTGTCGAGATCGGCGCGGGCACGCGCGACGTCGCCTTTCTGGCCGTAGGCGATGCTGCGCTCGAACAGCGCCTCGGCCCAGTGCGGCCGCAGGGTCAGGGCGTCGTTGAAGTCGCCGATCGCCCGCACGGATTCGTTGCGGCGCCGCCACATCAGGGCCCGGTTGTACAGGGTGACGGCCCGCACGGTGGCATCCGTCGCCAACTGGAGCGCCCGTGCGAAATCCGCCTCGGCCCGAGCACCGTCGCGGAAGTGCTCGTAGAGCCCGGCGCGCACCTGATAGGCGAGCGCGATGCCCGGATCGAGCGCGAGCGCCCGGTTCACATCGGCCAGGGCGCCGCTCCAGTCCTTGAGGTCGCGTTTGGCGAGACTTCGATCGTAGAGGGCCAGGACGCCGTCCGGCTGGCGGCGCAGATACGCGTCGAAATCCGCGATCGCGGCGGCGGGCTCGCCCCTGCCCCGGTGCGCGATCCCGCGGTTGAGGTAGGCCGGGGCGTAGGTCGGATCGAGGCGCAGGGACGTGTCGAGATCGGCCAGCGCGCGATCCCGCTCCCCGCGGACCGCGTGACCGACGGCGCGGTTGAAGTACGCGAGGGCGTAGGACGGATCGATGGCGATCGCCGCGTCGCAGGCGGCGATGCCCAGGTCCGGCGCGCCGGTGTTGTTGAGGACGTTGGCGCGCCAGAGGAACGCCGCCTTGTTGCGCGGATCGAGGCGCAGGGCCGCGTCCACCGCCGCCAGAACGCCGGCAGCATCGTGCCGGTCGAACAGAAGTCCGGCCCGCAGGACATGGCTGTCGGCCCTGCGCGGATCGATCCGAAGGGCCTCGTCGATGTCGGCGAGGGCGGCCTCCTTCTCGCCCATCTGATTCAGAACGGCCGCCCGGGTCGAGAGGATGACGGGATTGGTCGGGACGAGGCCGATCGCCGTGTCGCAATCGCGTCGCGCCTGCGCGACCCGCCCCTGCCGGAACAGCACGAAGCAGCGATTGCCCAGCGCATCGGCGTAGGACGGCATGAGCGTGAGGGCCGCGTTGCAATCCTCCAGGGCGCGATCGAGGTGCAGTCCATCCGCCTGGGCGCCGCACCGATTGCTGAGGAGAGCGGGCTGGTTCGGGGTCAGCCTGAGGGCTTCGGTGTAGTCGCGAATCGCCTCGTCCGTCCGCCCGAGGCGTCTCAGGGTGTGTGCGCGCCACCAGTAGAGATCCGAGGTCGAAGCCCCCTTGAGCGCCTCTCCCAGATCGGTCACCGCCTCGGCGAGTTGCCCGAGCTTGAGGAGGGCCATCGCGCGGCGGCGATGCAGGTCGGCCGTCTCGGCGTTCGCATCCGACGGCCTGTCGCGCAGCAGCAGCGAGCACGCGGCGACCTGCGCGGCCCAGTCGCCGCGCCCACATCCGGCCGTCGCGATCTCGGCGGCCTGCGGCTCCGGGGCCGGGCCGACGTCGAGCGCCCGGGCGGAGCCGCCCATCAGGGTCGCCGCGAGGATCGCGGCCATCCGCACCGGACCTGGGACCATCCTGAACCTCCCGCTCCGCACGCGGACCCCACGGGCCCGGCCCCCGAGGGACCGAACCTCCGCACGCACAACGCGCAGACCCCGGCGAGTGTGCCGCCTCGCGGGAGGTTCACGGTCGGGGACGAGCATCCGGCGCCGGTTCGAACGACGGGCTCCGCACCACCGCCGTGGCGACGTCCAGCAAGGTCTCCCCGGTGATGTCCGGCGCCCGCAGGGCGGGCGAGTACGGACGGCCGCGCGCGACGTAGCCCGCCGTGAGGCCGGCGGCCATGGCGCCGTGGAGATCCCACGGATGGGTCGCGATGAGGGCCATGTCGCCCGGAGCGACCCCGGCCGCCCGTGCGGCGTGGAGGTAGACCTCGGCGCGTGGCTTTGCGAGCTTCACGTCCTCGACGGAAAGAACCCGCTCGACGAGATCCTCCAGGCCCGCCGCGGCGAGCAGGCCCTGCGTGGTGCCGGCCGCGCCATTGCTCAACGCGAAGATCCGAATGCCGGCTTCGGCGAGAACCCGGAATGCGGCCCCGGCGTCTTGGTGCGGGGGAAGGCTCTTCATCATGTCGAGGACGGCCTGCCTGCGCTCCGGGGCGGTCTCCAGGCCCTGCATGGCGATCAACTCGTCGAGGCACCCCGACAGCGCGGACTGGAAGGGCGCGAAGGTGCCGGTCGCCGCCAACGCGAAGGTGTCCCGCAGTCCGGCGGTGTAGAGGAAGTCCAAGGCGAGGGGCGGCAGGCCCAACGCGACCAGCGCGGGCCGCATCGGCTCATGCTGAACACCGTGCCGATGATGTCGAAGGCGACGACCTTGGGGCGAGGGGGCATGACGGTTCCACCGGCGCGAGGCGCGTTGGGATCGAGGGCCGGGGTGATATCGCGGGCGTCGCACACGCCCACGGCAACGGGAGGGCCGCCCGGGATGCGCTTCCGTCCACGCGGTTAGAGGGTTCGCGCGCCCGCCAGCCGCTCCAGCACCCGCGCGCGGCCGATGAGGGGCAGGAGCCCCGCCAGGTCCGGGCCGTGCTCCAGGCCGGTCAGGGCGAGGCGTAAGGGCATGAACAGCGCCTTGCCCTTGGCGCCCGTGCGTGCCTTCACGGCGCCGGTCCAGGCCTTCCACGTCTCCCCGTCCCAGGGCTCGTCCGGCAGGACATCGACGGCCGTTGCGATGAAGGCCGGGTCGGCGATCACGGGCGTGACGGGTCCGGTCACGACACGCCACCAATCCCCGGCCTCGGCGACCTTGGCGAGGTTGGCCCGCACGCCGAGCCAGAACGGCTCCAGCACGTCTTCCGGCACGCCGAGGGCTAGGAGGCGGGCGCGGACCTCGCCCACCGGCATGGCGTGGATGAGCCGGGCGTTGAGGCCGTCGAGCTCGTGCGGATCGAACTTGGCGGGTGCCCGCGAGATGTGGGCGAGGTCGACGAGGCTCGCCAGCTCGTCCATCGACGCCACCGCCCGCACGGCCTCGGCCGACCCGGTGAGGACCGCGAGCGACCGCACGGCCGCCGGCTCGTAGCCGGCCTCGCGCAACCCCCGCAGGGACAGGTGACCGAGGCGCTTCGACAGCCCCTCCCCGTCCGCCGTGGTCAGCAGATTGTGGTGGCCGAAGACCGGGACCGGATGCCCCAGGGCCTCGAAGAGCTGCACCTGAACGCCGGTGTTGGTGACGTGGTCCTCGCCCCGGATCACGTGGGTCACACCGAGGTCGGCGTCGTCCACCACGGAGGGCAGGGTGTAGAGGTAGGTGCCGTCGGCCCGGATCAGCACGGGATCGGACAGGGAGGCGCAATCGACATGGGCCTCGCCGCGCACGAGGTCGATCCAGCCCACCGTGCGGGGTTCGAGCTTGAACCGCCAATGCGGCGTGCGCCCCTCGGCCTCGAGGGCGGCGCGCTCGGCCTCCGTCAGGCCGAGCGCCGCCCGGTCGTAGATCGGCGGCTGGCCGCGCCCGAGCTGGCGCCGACGCCGGCGCTCCAGCTCGTCCTGGGTCTCGTAGCAGGGGTAGAGCCGCCCCGCGTCCTTGAGACGTTCGGCCGCCGCATCGTGGATCGCCGACCGGTCGGACTGGCGGGCGCGCAAGTCGGGCACGATGCCGAGCCAGGCGAGATCCGTCTCGACGGCCTCGGCGAATTCCTGCGTCGAGCGCTCCCGGTCGGTGTCGTCGAGGCGCAGGAGGAAGCGCCCGCCATGGGTCCGCGCGAACAGGGCGTTGAGCAGCGCCGGCCGGGCATTGCCGAGGTGCAGGTAGCCCGTGGGCGAAGGTGCGAAGCGGACGAGCGGTGGGGTGCGATCGGTGGTCATACGCGACCGTCTAGCAGGCGGTTGGAGGCGAGGAAAACGCCGCTTCCGCCAGCAGGGCGGTGAGAAGGGCGCGCAGCTGCGCCGGCCGGGTCGGCTTGTGGACGAGTTCGGCCCCCAGGGCCTCCACCTCGGCCGCGATGGCGGCGCCGTGGTCGGCGGTGGTGACGATGACGGGCGGGACGCGCCCGGCCGTGTCGCGAAAGTGCTCGGCGACGGCGAGGCCGCAGGCGCCGTTGTCGAGGTGGTAGTCGAGGATGAGCAGGTCCGGCCGGAGGTCCGCCGCCGCGACCCCGGCGAGATCGCGGAAGACGAACACCTCGGCGTCCCAGTTGCGCAGGAGGCGGGCGAGGGCGTCGGCCGTGGCCGGATCGTTCTCCACGACGAGGATCCGGGCGCCGGTCAGGCGCGTGGCCACGGGGCCGACGCGCGCCTCGGGGGCCGGCGCGGCGGCGCTCACGGGCATGGTCAGGCTGACGCGGGTGCCGTGGCCGGGGCGGGAGGCGAGGGCGAGGGGATGGCCGAGGGCCGCCGCCATGCGCTGCACGATGGAGAGCCCGAGACCGAGGCCGGGCTCGCAATCCCGTGTCTCGGCCTGTCCGCGATAGAATTCCTCGAACACCAGCGCGCGCTCGGCCGGAACGATCCCGCAGCCGGTGTCGATGACCTCGATCCGGCACACGGACCCGCGCGACCGCACGGCGAGGAGGACGCCGCCGGAGGTGGTGTAGCGCAGGGCGTTGGAGACGAGATTCCGGACGATGCGCCCGAGCATCACCGGGTCGCTCACCACCATGCGGTCCGCCCCGCGCACGTGCAGGCGCAGGCCCTTGCCCTCGGCGGTGTGCCGGAAGCTCGCCGCGATGCCGTCGAGGAGATCGGCGAGGCGCACGGGCCGGATCACGGGGTGCACCACCCCGGCATCGAGCTTCGAGATGTCCAGGAGGGTCTTGATCAGGTCCTCGATGGTCTGCAGCCCGCGCTCGATCTGGCCCGAGATCGCCCGGGCGTCCGGGCCGAGGGACATGTCGGCGAGGGCCGAGGCCGAGAGGCGGGCGGCGTTGAGGGGCTGGAGCAGGTCGTGGCTGGCGGCGGCGAGGAAGCGGGTCTTCGAGCGGTTGGCCGTCTCGGCCTCCTCCTTCGCCGCGACCAGGGCCGTGTTGGACCGCTCCAGGCTGTGCATCAGCCCGGTCAGTTCCTCCGTCCGCGACCGGACCCGGCCCTCCAGCATGATCGCCGTCTGGAACAGCGAATAGGCGCTGCCCTGCTGGTCCATGCTGCGCTCGACATGGGCCATCAGCGCCGCGTTGATGCGCTCGAGCTTGGCGATGCGCTGCGCGCTCTCCGGGTCCGGGGGACCGCTCACGGCAGCGGCCGGCGCCCGATGGCGATCCCCGTGAAGGTCTGGTTGAGGTGCATGGCCCGGTACTGCTCGCCGTAGGTCTCGAAGCCGACGACGTCGTAGCGCCGATAGAGGTCGCAGATGCCGTGGCGCCCTTGCGCGTGCTCGGCGTCGAGGCGGCGCAGGATGCAGTCGAACCCGATCACGAGGTCGATGCCGCCGAGTTGCGTCTCCAGGCGTTCGAGTTCGGCCCGGGTGGCGGCGACGATGTCGCGCGGCCGGGCGAGGGTGAGCACCACCCCCTCGTCGATGGCGCAGAAGAAGCTGAGTGACCCGTTCTCCGGATCGAGGCGCCGGATCGAGCGGCAGAAATACTCGCCGCCGATTCGAACGGCCAACGGATAGGCGGCAAAGCTCATCGGCGAGAGCCCTTCGGGGTCGAGCCCCACCGCCATGGCGTATTCCCGCGCCGCCGGCTCGGCGTTGAGCTCGTAGACGATGCGGCGCTCGTCGTCGGAGGCCGTCACCACGAACTTCGTCGTCGTCGGTTCGAAGTTGTCGCTCTTGAAGATCTGCGTCGGGTAATCGGTCTCCACGAGGAGCAGCACCGCCGCCCGCCGGTGGATCGCACCGCCGTGCAGGAGCGTCGCCTCCCGGAAATCGAGGCCGTCGCCGGCCGAGCCGCCGACCAGGGGAATGCCGTCGAGGGCCCAGGCGATGGCCGAGACCACGGTCTCCTCGGCATTGGCGAGCCCGTCGATGAGGGAGAGGGCGAAGCGCCCGCCCTGGGGCGGCTCGCCGGCCTCGCCGCCGAGGGTGCGCCGCAGGGCGCGGACGGCGGCGGCGGTGCGGGCGACGTCGAGGTGATCGATGGCGTCGAGCACCGCGGAGACGATGCGAAAGCCGGCCATGGGAAACGCGATAAGCACGAGGCCTCGGGCGAGGCCCCCGGCCGGGCTGATCCCGCCCGACATGGTGCAGCCGGCGACCGGCATACCGGGGAAGTGCTTCGTCAGAGCGTGATTGAGGGTCTCGACGCAGACATCGGACGAGAAGAACACCACGATCTGCGACAGCTCGGCGGGGCCGAGGGCGGCGGCGATCTCGGATACGGCGCGGCCCGCCTCGGACGCATCCGTCCAGGCCGTTCGAATCCCGCACAGATGCGTGCGCACCTGCGTGTCCTGGCTCACGCCTCGCTCCCGTGCCGTCGGGCGCGGGCTTGGCGCCCGTCAACCCATTGCGCCGACTGTGTCAGCGCGCCCGAACGCACGCAAGCGCGCCGCGTCAGCCGGCGGGCACGCCGACGGAGAGGCCGCCGCCCCGGCCGATGGCGCGGACGCGCGGCCGCTCGGGTACGAGGTCCCACAGCCGGGCCTCGGCGTAGCGCAGGCGCCGTTCCCCATCCGCGCCGGTCCCGTGGAAGCACTGCTCCAGGGCGAGGATCGCCGTCGGGCGCGGCGGGTGCGGTCGCGCGGTCGTGTCGATGTCGAGGGCGACGGCGTCCGCGATCCCCTGTGCGAAGCCCTCGACGGTCGCCACGAGGGCGGCCATCTCGGATTCGTCGAGGGTCAGGACGAGGCAGAGCCGGGGCGCGTCGTCGGGGCAGGCCTCGACGGGGATGTCGCGCCGGAAAGCGAGGGTAAAGCGCGGGGTCTCCGCACTGGGGTAATCCCACCGGTGAGCGGCCCGCACGCCGGCCAGCGCCACCCACTGGTCGGGCCCGGTGGAGGACGGCGCGGCGATGCGGCCTTCGGGGCGCCCGTCCTGACGGAAATGCAGGAGGGGGTTGATGCCCGCCCGCCCGACATCGGGATAGCGGGCGAGATACATCAGGGTGCTGAAGGCCGGGCTCGGATCGAGGCCGGCGGCGGCGCCCGTGCGCAGGTAATGCCGCACGGGGTCGAGGCGGGTCGGCCCGCTCTGGCGGCGATAATACGCCGTGTCGAAATCCGCGTTCGGATCGTAGCCGAGGCCGGCGCCGCGCCGGACGTAGTGCCAATACGGGTCGATCCCGGAACGGGCCACGTCGGGGTAGCGCGTCCGGTAGAAAGCCTCGTCGAACAGGCGCGGCACACGGCCGATGATGAGCCGACGAACGAGTTCCGTGATGCGCGCGACGGCACGCTGGCGGGGGTTGGGTTTCGCGCTCATGCGAAGGTCGGTGCCTCGCAGAGACGGCGCAGGGTCTGCGCGTAGCGCGTGGGGTCGCAGTCGGCCCGGATCCGATCGAGACCGGCCCGCCGAACCTCGGTCCAGAGGGCGTCGTCCGTGTGGAGGCTCGCCAGGGACTCGGCGAAGCCTGCCGGATCGCGCCAGTCGCGCGTCAGGGAGCCGGTGCCGTCCGGCCAGCCGATCTGCGCGGCGAGGATCGGCGTGACCACGCCGGGCAGGCCGTGCGCCACGGTCTCGTGGACCTTGTGCGGGATGCCGGCGGCAAAGCGCGTCGGGGCCAGCGACACGCGGGCGGCATCGAGGATCGGGCCGACCGCGTCGACGCGGCCGAGGATCCGCACCCCCTCGCCCGAAAGCCGTTCACGGATGGACGGCGCCACGGCGCCGACGAGGGTGACGTGCGCATCCGGCATTCGCGCGCGAAGAAGGGGCCAGACGTCCGAAAAGAACCAATCGAGGGAATCGATGTTGGGCTCGCCCTCGCGGGCCAGCGACCCGAGGAACACGAAGCCGTCGCGCGCCGAGAAATCGGGCGGGTCGTCCCGGAAGGTCAGCGCATGGCCCAGCACCGTGGCGTTGGGAACGCCGCTCGCCCGTAGCACCCGCGCCTCGGCCTCCGAGACGCAGACCACGTGGTCGGCCACGGCGAAGTGGCGGATCTCGCGCGCGCAGGCCCGCGCCAGGGCGGGGCCGTGGGCGGGAGCGCCGGAGAGCGCCTCGGTGACGAAGCCGCGCAGGGCGAACACGGCCTCCGAATCGAACACGATTCGGGAGCGCCCGACATCCCGCGGGGTGAGCCCGAGATCGTGCAGCACGCGGCAAGTCCGTTCGATGTTCGGCGGACGGCTGACCCAGAGCACGTCGTAGTAATCCGGCCGCTCCTGGACGAGGTGGCGCAGGCCGGCCTCGCCGCAGGGCTCGACGATCTCGATGCGGGTGGAGAGGTCGCGGGTGAGCCGGCCCGGTTCCTCGCGCTCGCCGTGGATGGAGCAGAACGTCACCGCGTAGCCGAGGCCCGCCATGGCGTTGAGGATGTGGTTGGCGCGCGGCAGGCCGGCACCGAGGTCGAGGTGCGGCGCCCGGTCCTCGACGTAGAGGACGCGCAGGGTCCAGGGGTCGTGGTCGCGGGCGGCGAAGCCGGTGCGCTGCGGTCCCTGCCCGAACAGCCACGCCGCATGGCGCTCGCGAAAGCGCGCGCGGTTGCGGTCGAGCAGGCGCTCGACGTCGTCGCGCCGGGCGCTTGTGACGTTCTCGACGTGGATCGCGATGGCACGGGGCTGATACACCACCCGGCGCCCGGCCTGGTGGCAGCGCACGCACAGATCCGTGTCCTCGAAATAGGCCGGCGCGAACCAATCGTCGAACCCGCCGAGCTGCCCGAACAGGGCGGCCTCGATCATCAGCACGGCGCCCGAAACGTAGCCGACTTCGCGGGCGAAGGAGGCCTCGGGCGCGAAGGCATCGGCGCCGCCCCGGCCGTATGGATGCGTGGTCTGGGCGTCGTCGCGAAAATTCGCTCCGGCTTCCTGGAGGACGCCGCCCGGGAACACGAGGCGGGCACCGGCGATGCCGACGGCGTCGAACTCCGTGAAGGTGTCGAGGAGGGCGCGGAGAGCCCCGGGCATCAGGTCGACATCGGGGTTGAGGAACAGGAGATACGGCCCGCGCGCCAGCGCCGCGCCCGCGTTGCAGGCGGGGCCGAAGCCGATATTCTCGTCGTTGAGCACAACCTCGGCGCCGTCGACCCGGGCGAACAGGGTGCGGGTCTCGGCATCGGAGGCGTTGTCGACGACGATGACCTCGAAGGGCACGCCAGCCAGGGCCTGCCCGGCGGCGAGGCGGTAGAGGGTCCAGGCCAGCATGTGGCGGGCGCCGCGCGCGACGATGACGATGGACACGCGCGGCGTCGCTTCCGATCGGATGACGATGCGGACATCGTTGAGGAACAGGGAATTCCAGATAAGGGCCGCCTCGGCGAGGGCGGCCTTGCGGCCGGTGGCGGCATCGACGGCTTCGAACAGCGGCGTCATGGGCGATGTGGTCGTGGGTGAAGTCGTCATGGGTGAAGTCCGGGGGACGAGCCGGCGGCGGGCAGCCGAACGCGGCCGACGAGGTCGTCGTGCAGGATCAGCAGAAGGCCTCCGTTCGTCGGCGCCTCTCCTCCGTCCAGGGTGAGGCTCGCCGGGACGGGCGCGAGATCCGTGCGCGTCGCGCTCAGGAACGGCAGCCCCTGGGCGAGCCCGAGGGGCGTGATGGCGCCCAGGGTCAGTTCCAGCGCCGCGTCGGGTTCGATCAGAAACGCCGCGCCCGGATGGCGGCCGACGACGAGGTGACTCGGCAGCGCCAGAGCCACGACGAACCGTCGGGGTCCGGCGCCGACGAGGCGCGCCTCGGCCTCCCAATCGGGCTGCACCCCGGCGATCTCCACCGCTACGGCGGCGCGGAGGGCCGGCGGCAACCGGCGCCCCCGCACCCATTCGGGACCAAGGGCGACTTCGGCTCCGGCGAGGCCGCTCGCGATTCCCCTCGAGGGTCCCTGCTCTGCTTGCACGAACCAGCGCCGCCGCTCGGGCGAATAGGGGGCCGTGCCCGGCGGGGCCGCGCGTTCGGTGGCGATGAGAATGCCGTGTCGGGCATCGTCCGGCTCCGCCGTGCCGAGGCCGGCCACGCAGGTCAGGGCGCCACCGGGCAACGCCAGGGTGACCGGATCGTGTCCATCGATGGCTGCGGGAGGCACCGCATCGCCGCGTTCGGGGATCAGATCTCCGATGTGCGCCCGCAAGAGCGTCAGAAGCGCGTCCTCCGCCGCCTGCGTGCCGGAATTATAGCTGGCAAATAAATTCGCGCAGGCCTCTGTCAGCGCCGCCAGCCCGCGGGCGTCTTCCACGAGGGTGAGCACCTGCGCCTTGACCTCGTCCACACCCGCGCAGCGATGGGCCGGAGCGATGGGCGAAAAACCCTCGAAACCGATGCTGGTGCCGATGACGGGGACGCCGAAAGAGAGGGCCTCGGCGACCTTCATCTTGAGACCGCTGCCCATGAGCATCGGTGCCACGACGAGATCGACGCCGTCGTAGAAGTCCTCGATCCGATCGACATAGCCGGCTAACTCGATGCCCGGTCGTGGCCTCGCCCCGAGGCCCGCGCAGATCTCGCCGGCGATGACGAGGATCGGCCGGCCCGGTCTCCAATCCGCGCTCCAGGCTTCGGCGAAGCGCCCGATGGAGAAAAGGTTCGGATCGTTGCCGTGGCCGATGAAGCCGATCCGGGCGAGGCGCTCGGGGGCGCGGAACGGCCGGCGGGCCGGGAAATGCGGCGGCAGGAGGTGGATGTGCGCGCGCGTGATCGCCGCGAAATGCGCCGCCTCCTCCGCTTGAATCGCCAGCACCACGTCCGCCCGGTCGAGCCCGGCCGCTTCCCCGGCCGCGTCGGTGTAGAAGAAATTCGGCTCGGCCCGAAACGGGCGGTACTGCGCCTGCCGGTCGGCGAAGCGATCGTGGGTGTCGATGAGGGTGAGGCGGCCGGGCGGCACCGCCACGAGGCAGCGCGACAGGAACACGTAATTGACCAGGACGGCGCGGGTCTCGGGGTAGGCCGCGCAGTACCAGGCGACGAAGTCCACGAGTTCGTCGGGGCACCAATCGTCGATGCGGAAGTGCCGGGCGCGCGTCTTGAGGGGGATCGCGGCCTTCGGTTCGATCCGGAAGGTCCGCTGGAAATGCCGGGCCATGGCCGACGCATCGGTGGGCGGGTGCTGGCCGAAGCGGCGGTAGATCTGGTCTTCGTGGGCGAAGTAGGCGAGATCGACGGCGAACCCGCCCCGCGCCAGGGATTCGCAGGTGGTGACGAGGCGGCGCCGGTTGCCGGCGCTCGTCGGGAAGGCCGGCATCGGCGCGATCACGAGGACGGTCGGGCGGCTCACGGGCGCACCCGAACGGCGGTGATCCCGTCCGATCCGACGAGGAGGGCGGCGTCGGTGGTGCCCGTGGTGGGCTCGCCCCAGACGGGATCGAGGGTGAGGACCGCATGGGGCGCGGCACCGAAACGCAAGCGGGCCCGCGCCACCCGGGTGCAGCGCCACCGGGCACCGGAGCGCAGCATCAGGACGCTCGGGATATGGCTGCCCGTCAGGGTCGCCTCGCCCGAACCCGCTAGCGCGAGGTCGGGTGCGCCGGCCGAGCCCTCCTGACTTTCGGCGAGGGCCGACAGGGCGGGGCCGAGGAGCGCCAGCAACGGGGTGAGGGCACCGTAGGTCGCGGGGGTCAGGGCACCCAGCACGGCCGGGCACAGGGCCGAGCGCTCGGCCGGATCGAGTTCGGCCGCCGGACGCGGCGGCGGAACCGAGACGATCAGGTCGTGGAAGTGCGTCGCGACGGTCAGGCTCCCACCCGGATCGTGGGCGGAGAGGACGAGGAGCGCCATCGGCTCCGTGCCGGGCCGGCCAAGGCCGCAGAACGCCCAGGTCAGGAGTTCGCCTGCGCCGAGGCCCAGGGGAATCGGCAGGGCGGTGGACAGGGGATAGCGGACGACGAAGACGCCTTCGCCCACCGCGAAGAGATGTCCGTCGACCCGCTGCGCGGATGGCTCCGTCATCGGGACGGGACGCGGATACGCAAGTCGCGTTTCTCCGACCGCCCTCAGGCCGCCCGCCCGGCGGCGCCGAAGGCTGCCAGGATGCGGGCCCAGGAGCGGGTGCCCTTGTGGAAGCTCTTCAGGTCGTACTTCTCGTTGGGCGAGTGGATGCGGTCGTCGTCGAGGCCGAAGCCGATCAGGAGCGTGTTGCGGTCCAGCAGCCGTTTGAAGTCGCCCACGATAGGAATCGAGCCGCCGGCCCCGATGGTCACGGCGGGCACGCCCCATTCCTCGGCCAGCGCCGCGCGGGCGAGGTCGAGTTCCGGCATGTCGTAGGGCAGGCTGATGGCTCGGCTGCCCTTGTAGCAGATCACCTCGACGGAGCAGTCGGCGGGGATGCGTTCGCGCACGAAGGCCTCGAAGGTGCGGGCGAGCCGCTCGGGGTCCTGATCGTCCACGAGGCGGAACGAGACCTTGGCGCTGGCCTCGCCGGCGATCACCGTCTTGGTGCCCTCGCCCGTATAACCGCCGATGATGCCGTTGACGTCGCAGGCGGGCCGCGACTGGACGAGTTCGATGAGCATGCGCCCGTGCTCGCCGGCTGGCTCCGATAGGCCGATGGGGCCGAGGAACGTCTCCGCCGTGAAGTCGAGGCCGCGCCACTGGTCGAGGATGGCCTGCGGCGTCTCGCGCACGCCCTCGTAGAAGCCCGGTAGCGCCACCTTGCCGTCGGCGTCGTGCAGATCGGCGATGATCTTCGACAGGACGTGGATGGGGTTGCGCGCCGCGCCCCCGAAGAAGCCCGAATGCAGGTCGCGGTCGGCGCAACGCACCTTCACCTCGAAATACGCGAGGCCGCGCAGGGACGTGGTGATGGCCGGCGTGGTGGGGTTCCACATGCTGGTGTCGCACACGAGCACGATGTCGGCGTCGAGCTTGTCGCGGTTCGCCGCGACCCATTCGGGCAGGCCCTGCGAGCCGTTCTCCTCCGCGCCCTCGATCAGGATGGTGACGCCGCAGGGCAGCTCGCCCTCCATGGCCAGATGCGCCCGGCAGGCCTCGATGAAGGTCATGACCTGACCCTTGTCGTCGGAGGCGCCGCGCGCGACGATCTGCTGCTCGCCCTTGGCGTTCAGGGCCATGCGCGGCTCGAAGGGCGGCGTCTCCCACAGGGCCAGGGGGTCGACCGGCTGCACGTCGTAATGGCCGTAGAACAGCACGTGCGGTGTGCCGGGCTTCGGCGCATGGGCCAGCACCACCGGATGCAGCGAGGTCTCGTGGATGCCGGTCTCGAAGCCGAGCGCCGTCAGCGTGCCTTCCAGCCACTGCGCCGCCGCGCGGCAATGGGGTGCGTAGGCGGCATCGGTGGAGACGGACGGGATGCGCAGGAACGCGAACAGGCGCTCCAGGGCGTTGTCGAGATCGCGGTCGATGTCGTTGAGAACCGGAGCGAGCGCAGTCATCGGACGTCCTTCGTCGGGAATCGACACCGGGTTAGCCGAGGTGCCGTGAGGGCGCAAACCTTCCCGCCGGGCCCTGAAAGGGAACAGGCGCAATCTGGAACGGTTATCGAGTGGACCGACCAGGGACGGTGATTTTCCCCCTGCCTGCCGTTTCGACCGAATTTCCGAAATCCGGCGGCCGTTGCGGTCGCTGCTTCTGTCACGGACACATGCCATGCTCATCGAAAGCGGCGCGCCCGACGCGGCGAACACCATCGCCATCAGCCTGACGATCAACGGGCAGGCCCGCACCCTCGACGTCGCCCCGTGGACCACCCTCCTCGACCTGCTGCGCGAGGATCTTGACCTCACCGGCACGAAGAAGGGCTGCGATCACGGCCAGTGCGGCGCCTGCACGGTGCTGGTCGACGGGGTGCGGATCAATTCCTGTCTGGCCCTCGCCGTGATGAAGGACGGGGCCAGCATCACCACCGTCGAGGGCCTGGCCGAGAGCGCCGGTCTCCACCCGCTCCAGGCAGCCTTCGTCGAGCACGACGCGTTCCAGTGCGGTTACTGCACGCCCGGACAGCTCTGCTCGGCGGTGGGCATGATGACGGAGGGCCACGCGCATTCGCGCGAAGAGATCCGCGAGGCCATGAGCGGCAACATCTGTCGCTGCGGCGCCTACACCAACATCGTCGACGCCATCGAAGACGTGATGCAGGCGGGAGCCGCGAAATGAACCGCTTCGATTACGTCCGCCCCGAGACCGTCGCCGACGCCGTGAAGGCGGTGGCAGGGGGCAACGCGCGCTTCATCGCCGGCGGCACCAACCTCGTCGATCTGATGAAATACAACGTCGAGCAGCCGGGCCGCCTCGTCGACATCACCCGTCTACCCCTCGACGCCATCGCGGCGCGCGACGGCGGCCTCAGCATCGGTGCCCTCGTGACCAATTCCACCGTCGCGTACGACGCGCAGGTGAAGGAGCGTTACCCGTTGCTCGCCAGCGCGATCCTGGCGGGGGCCTCGGGCCAGTTGCGCAACGCCGCCACGACGGGCGGCAACCTCAACCAGCGCACCCGCTGCTACTATTTCTACGACGAAGCGACACCCTGCAACAAACGCCTGCCCGGCTCCGGCTGCCCGGCCATCGGCGGCGTCAACCGCATCCACGCCATCTTCGGCACGAGCCCGAGCTGCATCGCCACCCATCCCTCCGACATGTGCGTGGGCCTGGCCGCCCTCGACGCGGTGGTGCGGGTCGCGGGGCCGGAGGGCGAGCGGACGATTCCGTTCGCAGAGTACCACCGCCTGCCGGAGGACAATCCGGAGCGCGACACCACCCTGAAGCCCGGCGAGATCGTGCTCTCCGTCGACCTACCCGACGAGACCTTCGGCCCGCACCATACCTACCTCAAGCTGCGCGACCGCCTCTCCTATGCCTTCGCCCTCGTGTCGGTCGCCGCCGTAATGACGCTCGACGGCGATACGATCCGGTCCGCCCGGTTCGCCCTGGGCGGCGTCGCCCACAAGCCGTGGCGCGACAGGGAAGCCGAAGCCTTCCTCGCCGGAAAGCCGGCGACGCACGAGACCTTCGCGGCCGCCGCCAACATCGTGGTCGCCGCGGCCCAGCCCCAATCCGAAAACGCGTTCAAGGTCGAACTCACGCGACGCGCCCTCGTGCGCGGCCTGTCCCAGGCCGCCGCCGGCACGCCCCAGTCGCAGTCCGACAAGCGCATCGCCTGAAGGAACTCCGCTCCATGGCCAAGTCCATCAATTCCTCCGGCACGGACACCTACGTGGGCACGGCGCGCAGCCGCGTCGACGGTCCGGCCAAGGTCACCGGGCAAGCGAAGTACGCCGGTGAGTTTTCCGCGCCGGACCTCGCCCACGGCTACGTCGTGTCGAGCGGCATCGCCCGCGGCCGCATCACCGCCCTCGACACCGCCGCCGCCGAAGCCGTGCCGGGCGTGATCAAGGTCCTCACCCACGAGAACCGGCCCCGTACGGCGTGGCTCGACTACAATTACCAGGACATGGTGGCCCCACCCGGCTCGCCGTTCCGAGCCCTCTACGACGACAAGATCCAGTACAGCGGTCAGCCCGTCGCCCTGGTCGTCGCCGAGGATTTCGACACGGCCCGCCACGCCGCGTCCCTCGTCAAGGTCGCCTACGAGGCCGAGGCCCCGACCACCGATCTCGAGGCCCAGCGCGAGCTCGCCTACGAGCCGCCGAAGAAGCGCTCGGGCATCAAGCCGCCGCCGGCCCCGTGGGGCGACGCCCCGGGCGCCTTCGACGCCGCGCCGATCAAGGTCTCGCAGGATTATCGCCTGGCCGTGGAGCACCACAACCCGATGGAGCCCCACGCCTCCACGGTGGTGTGGGAGGGCGACGGCAAGATCACCGTCTACGACAAGATCCAGGGCGTCGTGAACACCCACGGCTACATCGCCGCGGTGTTCGGCATGAAGAAGGAGGATGTGCGCGTCCTCAACCCGTATCTCGGCGGCGGCTTCGGCTCGGGCCTGCGCCCGCAATACCAGCTCTTCCTCGCCGTGCTGGCCGCCCGCGCCCTGGAACGCTCCGTGCGGGTGGTGCTGACCCGCGACCAGATGTTCACCTTCGGCTACCGCCCCGACGTGCTCCAGACCGTGTCGCTGGGCGCGGATGCCTCGGGCGGCCTTCGGTCGATCCGGCACGACGCCATCTCGGGCACCTCGAACTTCGAGGATTACCAGGAGGTCGTCGTCAACTGGTCGGGCGTGCTCTACGATTGCGACAACGTCGCCCTCTCCTACAAGCTCGCCCAGCTCGACACCTACACGCCGTCCGACATGCGCGCGCCCGGCGCCGTCACGGGCGTGATGGCGCTCGAAATCGCCATGGACGAACTCGCCTACGAGACGGGGCAGGACCCCATCGCCCTTCGCCTCAAGAACTACAGCGAGAGCGACCGGACGGAGGGCAAGCCGTTCAGCTCCAAATCCCTGCGGGCCTGCTTCGCGGAAGGCGCGGAGCGCTTCGGATGGTCGACCCGCAATCCAGAGCCGCGCTCCATGCGCGACGGGCGCGAACTCGTCGGCTGGGGCATGGCCACGGGCATTTGGGAATCGATGATGCAGCAGTCGAGCGCGAGCGCCACGCTGACCCAGGACGGCAAGCTCACGGTCGGCAATGCCACGGGCGACATCGGCACAGGCACATACACCATCCTGACCCAGATCGCCGCCGACACCCTCGGGCTGCGGATGGAGGACGTGACGACGAAGCTCGGCGACACCGACCTCGCCGAGGCGCCGCTCGCCGGTGGCTCGTGGACGGCGGCGTCCTCCGGCACGGCGGTGATGCGGGCCTGCCAGGATCTCGCCGGGCAACTCTTCGCCCTGGCGCGCGGGCTCGACGATTCCCCGCTCGCCAACGTCGATTTCGACCGCGCGGTGTTCAAGGATGGGCACATCGGGGTAGCGGGCGACGCATCCCGCAGCATCGCCATCACCGATGTGCTGAGGGCCACCGGCACGGAAACCCTGGAGGCCACGGGCTCGGCCGGGCCGGATGCCGCGCACCAGAAGGCCTTCTCGCCCTACACCCACTCGGCGGTGTTCGTTGAGGTGAAGATCGACGAGGATCTCGGCGTGATCCGCGTCACCCGCGTGGTCTCCGCCATCGCGGCGGGCAAGATCCTCAACCTCAAGACCGCACGCAGCCAGATCCTCGGCGGCGTGGTCATGGGGATCGGCTCGGCCCTGGAAGAGGAATCGATGCTCGACCACACGCTGGGCCGGTTCATGAACCACAATCTCGGCGAGTATCACGTGCCCGTGAACGCCGACATCCACGACATCGACGTGATCTTCGTCGACGAGGAGGACAAGGCCAATCCCATGGGCGTGAAGGGGCTCGGTGAGATCGGCATCGTGGGAACGGCGGCGGCGGTGGCCAACGCGGTGTTCCACGCCACGGGCAAGCGCATCCGAGAACTGCCGATCACCATCGACAAGCTCCTGGCCTGAGCCCCGGTCGCATCCGCGACAAATTTCCGATGTCGAACACACCGGTTTCCAAGTCGGTGGAAGGTAGAGATTTGCGTGGGACGCATGGCATCCAGACATGGAAGTGCAGCGCAATATTTCATATTGCGTCGCACCATTCATCCTCCATATACCAGCTGTCGGGATGGTGGCGGAGCGGGACGTGTCGGACATTCTGCAGAGGCAACGACCCACAACGCGGGTCGGTGACAGCGAGAAGATCACGATCAACCTCGGCTACGTCGACCTCGGGCATATCGACCTTCTCGTTTCCGAAAGCCTTTATGCCAACCGCTCCGACTTCATCCGCACGGCCGTCCGCAATCAGATCGTCCGCCACGCCGACGTGACGCGTCAATCCGTGGCCCGCAAACACGTGGAACTCGGTCTGCGCCACTACAGCCGCCTCGATCTCGAAGCCCATCGTGCTGCCGGCACCACCCTGGATATCCGTGTCCTGGGACTCGCCAGCATCGCCGCCGACGTCTCCCCCGAACTCGCGCGCGAGACCATCGCGTCCATCGAGGTCATGGGCAGCCTGCAGGCGAGTCCCGCCGTCAAGGCGGCGCTGGCCGACCGGTTGCGCTGACCACCCTCGCCTTATCGTCAAGCCCCGCCCTTCCAACCCCGCCCCGGACCGTTCGTGCGTCCCCTGGTGCCGCGCAGAACCTGAAAGCGAATCTCCGATGAGCGATCAACAGAACCGGATGCAGGACCGCTTGGCCGACATGATGGAGGCGACCCGGCTCACCGCCACGGGGCGCCTCGGCGACGCATCGGCTCTGATCCAGCGCAGCATGAACGAAGGTCTCGAGCCGCACGGCCACGTGTCCCAGCCAGCAGAAACCGCCGGTCTGACCGACCGCCTGCGCAAGGTGGTCGAGTCGGTGACGCAGGGTCTGGAGCGCAGCGTCGCGCCCGTCCTGGAAGGGCTCGGCGTATCGGGCCGCGTCGGGCGCAGACCGGACGAGGAGGCGATGCCCGCCACCCCGGAGCCCGCCACCACCGGCGAGAGCAGCTTCACCGACGGCAGCCATACGGGTCCGCACGGGACCCGCGAGTACAAGCTGTTCGTGCCCAAGGCCCATCCGGGCACCCGCCCCCTGGTGGTGATGCTTCACGGCTGCAGCCAGTCGCCGGCCGACTTCGCCGCCGGCACCGGGATGAACACCCTGGCCGAGACGCATGGATTCTACGTCCTCTATCCCGGCCAGACGAGCCGGGCCAACGGGCAGCGCTGCTGGAACTGGTTCCAACCGGGCGACCAGGACCGCGAGGCCGGCGAGACCGGCATCATCGCCGGCATGACCCGCGCGGTCGTCGCCGAGCATCGGATCAATCCCCGCCACGTCTTCATCGCCGGCCTCTCGGCGGGCGGGGCGGCGGCGGCCAACGTGGCCCACGCCTATCCCGAACTCTTCGCGGCGGTGGGCATCCATTCGGGGTTGGCGGCGGGGTGCGCCCGCGACGTCTCGGCGGCTTTGACCGTGATGCGCCTCGGGCCCGTGGCGGCGGCCGATTGCATCGCCCCCGTCACGCCCATGCCGACCATCGTGGTCCACGGCGAGAGTGACGGCACGGTCAATCCGCTCAACGGCGAGCAGGCGCTCACCCAGGCGGGCATCGCCGGTTTGACCCCCGAAGTCACCGAGGCCGTCAGCCCCGGCGGACTTCCCTACATCCGCACCCGCTACGCCGATGCGGCCGGGCACGTCTCCGTCGAGAGCTGGTTGGTCCGGGGACTCGGCCACGCCTGGTCGGGCGGCACCATGGCTGGAAGCTACACCGATCCGCGTGGGCCGGACGCGTCGCGCGCCATGCTGAACTTCTTCCTCGCCAACCCCCTCAAGCCCTGAGTGCGGCCACGTTGTCGATGAGGCGGGTGCGGCCGAGATAGGCCGCCGCCAGAACCCGTACGGGCCGGCTGGCCCGCGTCGCCGGCTCCAGGGTCTCGGCGTCGCGGACCTCCAAATACTGCACGGGCGAAAAACCCGCCGCCTCCAGTTCGGCCCGGCCCCCGGCCACCAGCGGCTCCGCCTCGGCTCCGGCGGCGAGGCCCGTGGCGATGGCCGACAGGACCGCGTGCAGGCGCGGCGCGGCGCGGCGCTCCTCGGGGCTGAGGTAGCGGTTGCGCGAGGACAGGGCGAGGCCGTCCGCCTCGCGAAGGGTCGCCACGCCCTGGATCTCCACGGGCAGGTCGAGGTCGCGCACGGCGCGGCGGATCACCTGAAGCTGCTGATAATCCTTCTCGCCGAACAGGGCGATGTCGGGCTGCACCCGATTGAGGAGCTTCGTCACCACGGTGGCGACCCCGGAAAAGTGCCCCGGGCGGAACTGGCCGCACAGGCCCTGCGTGAGGCTATCGACCTCGACGCGGGTGGAAAAGTCCGGCGGATACATGGCAGCGACATCGGGCAAGTAGGCGGCATCGGCCCTGGCCTCCGCCAGGAGGGCCAGATCGGCCTCCGTATCGCGCGGATACCGCGAAAAATCCTCGGTCGGGCCGAACTGCGTCGGGTTGACGAAGATGCTCGCCACCACGCGGCGTCCCAGCTCACGCGCCCGCGCCACGAGGGCGAGGTGGCCCGCATGCAGGGCCCCCATGGTCGGCACCAGCACCACGGATTCGCCGGCCTTGCGCCACGCCGCGCCTTGCGCGCGCAACGGCGCCACGGCCTCGAAGCGGAGGAGGGATGAATCGGGCATTGCGGCTTCCGTCCGGGTCACGGGTCTGGCCGCAGACCTAAACGCCCGCCCGCATCCGCGCCAGTCGTTAGGGACAGTAGGGCAGCAGGGGGCGGCCGTAGGGATCGTCGACGCCCAGCGGCGGCGTGAAACCGTAATAGCTCGGTTTGCCGAGGCCATAGGCGGAACCGACATAGCTCGGGTCACCGGGCCGGTCGGTGGGCACGGGTGCGCGGCGCGGGATGCACCCGGCCACGCGACGGCGTGGGACGGGGGCCCGGCGCACCACCGAATCGTCGCCTTCGGCCCGGGGGAAATAACGCGGCAACGGCGCGACACCGTCGAGCGCTTCATACCCTTCGGTGGGGCGCCCGGCGTCGAGGAAGTCCGCCGCACGGGCCGGCCAGCCGACCAGAAGGCCGAGGGCGATCAGCCCCCCCGGGCGCCAAGACCGCCCCGTCGCCGTCACCCTGCGCCACATCCACCCACTCCCCGCGCGTCAGGGTTGGCAGAGGGACGTAAACCGGTGGTTAACCATGCCGACCCTCAGGCCCGCCCGTCGAGGTCGGCCAGACGTCCGCGATCGGTTCCGGTCGGAGCGGCGGCTCGGACCGGCCGGCCGAGGCGACGCGCGAGATCCGTCAGGTCGGGGGCGGTGACCGAACCGCGCCCGTAGAGGGTGCCGTCGAGGGCATCGAGGCCGGCGGCGATGGCGGGGTCCGCCCGCCAGGCCCGCGCGAGATCCGGCGCGCCCTGGAGGACGGGTGCGAGGCGGGCCCGGAAGGCGGTCGCGTCACCGGCGGCGGCGGCCAGGACGAGGGCCCGTCGGGTCGCGCGATCGAGGCGCTGGCGCGACCGCGTGGGCGCCCCGAACCCGACGAGCGCCAGACCGAGCCCGAACGCGGTCAGGGCCGCCCCGACCACGACGAGGGGCGAGGCCGGCGTGATCGGCTTGGCGTCCTCCTCCCGGTCGGGCAGGCCGCCGCCGATCTGCCGGGCCGGAATCTCGGCCTCCCGCAGGGTGCGGGACACGGTGTCGAACCACGGGATGATGATGGCGTCCAACGGGATCACCTCCGCGATGGCGGGGCGCACGTCCCACTGGTAGGTCGCCCGGGCGATGGGCCCGGTGGGGGTGATGATGGTCTCGCGGGTCACAGGTCCGGCGAAGGTGAGGATGCCGCGCGTGCGCATGACCGGCCGGGGCGGCAGGCCTTCGGCGACCATGCCGTGCGCCTCCAGAGTGACGATGCGCCGGGTGCTCTCGCCGATCTTCACCGTCTCCGGGTCCGGGCTCCACGAATCCGTGATGGTGACCTCGCGGGCCGGAAGCCACCATGGCTCCTTGGCGTCGGGCCCGCCGACGGGCTTCGTCCAGTTCGCGACGGAGAGCTGCACCGGGGGCGAGGGCACGTCGACCACTTTCCGGACGCCGCCGTCGTTGACCGTCAGCCGGTGGAGGAACGGCTCGATGGTGAAGTCGCCCGCATGGTGCGGGAAGATCGCCACCACCCGGTCGAACGCGATGGCGACCTGCCCGTCGGGCAGGCGCGTCTTCGACCACGTATCGCGGCCGAGTTGGGTCCAGCTGAAATTCGCCAGCGACGGCTGGATCACCTCCTCCAGCAGGATCGGCTGGCGATAGACCCCACGGATGCGCAACAGCACCATCTCGCGGGAGAACGGATCGGCGTTGCCGTTGCGCTCCGGGGTCACCGTAAGGGTGAGGTCGCCGGGGTCGATCTCGGCGCGAGCGGGGGCGTTCGCGAAGAGCATGATCAAAATCAACATCGCAAGGGATGTGATGCCAATCCCCGCAGACGGCTGCCGATCGCAGCGCGGGTCCCCTCTCCTGGAAGGAGAGGGACAGGGTGTGGCTCCTCCGCCAGAACCGGTCAGGTTCAACGACCGAGGCCGACGGCCAAAGCTCACCATGGGTTGCTCCCCCCCGGCACGGCCGTGCCGGCCTCGACGCGCACGGCCTGCTCGGCCTTGAGGCGCAGCTTGAGATAGCGGCCGGGATCGTCCGGCAGGGTCTGGAGCCAGAGGCGGTCGGGCCGGATCTCGTGGGCTTCGAAGCTCTTCGTCACCCGGCGCGCTTCCCGCTCGGGCGCGGCGGCGACCATGGCCGAACCGGCACCCGTGCGCCCGCGCCCGGCGGCGTCGCTGGCCGAGCCCCGCGCCTCGCCCTTGCCGGAATCCACCGAGACCTGCTCGGCCTTGCCGCGCCGCGCCACCTTGCTGTTGCCCGGCGTCGAGGAGGTGGTGCCACCCTCCTTGTTGCCGGCCAGTCCCTCGCCGCTGGAGGTCGCCTGGGTGTCGTCGTTGGGGTCCTGGTTCGAGGTCTTGTTGTAGCGCGCGCCCGTGGTCGCGGTCGCGTTGGCGACCCCGCCCCCCTTGCCGGGATCGCCCGCCCCTTCGTCGACGAGGCGGGCGATGAGGGAGCGGTTGGCCTGGGCGTCGGCATCGCGCGGGTTGTAGGTGAGCGCCGCGTCGTAGGCGTCGAGTGCCCCCTGCAGATCGCCGGCCTTCGCCAGGGCGTTGCCGAGGTTGTAGGACCCGCGCCGCCCGGCCGCGCGGAACAGGGCCGCGGCTTCGTCGTAGCGCCCGGCTTGGTAGAGCGCCGGGCCGCGCCACGCCGGATCGTCGAGGATGGCGGCGGCGGCACCGGGCAGGCCGAGGCCCATGAGCGTGCGCCCGAGGCCCGTGCGCGGCTGCGACACCCCGGCGAGGCCGAGAATGCCCACTCCTGCGAGGCCGAGGCCGGCAAAGCGCGCCCAGGTGGTCCAGCGGCGCGGGCGGGGAAACGGAAACGCAAGTGGCATCAGGCGCTCCGGCGGAACAGGGCCAGCGCCGGCAGGAGCGCCAGCAGGATCAGCCAGCGGCCGAGATCGGCGAAGGCCAGGACGGTGTAGCCGCCGGCGGCGAGGTGCTGGGCCGTACTCGCCCCGACGGTATCGAGGACGGGCCCCGGTGCGTCGAGGTCGGCGAGGCGTCCGCCGCCCGCGGCGACGAGGCGCTCCAGCGCCGCGCGGTCCGGTTTCGGCGACGCGGCCGGCAGGCTCGGACCGGCGGGCACGAACACGCCGCTCAAGGCCCAGCCCTTGGCCCGGATCGCCGCGGCCTCGCGGGCGGCAGCCTCGCCGATGCCGTCGCCATCCGTCACCAGCACCACGTCGCCCGCGATGACGCCGGCCTCCGAGAGGGTCCGGCGCGCCAGGGCGAGGCCGCGTTCGGGGTGGGTGCCCCGGTCGGGCACCGTGTCGCCGTCGAGCGCGAACAGGGTGGAGGCGAGGGCGTCGCGGTCCGTGGTGGGCGGGATCGCCAGATAGGCGTCCCCGGCATAGACCACCACGGCGACGCTGCGGGTGCCGGCCGCCTGGGCGACGCCCTCGGCGATCTGGCGCACGTCCTTGAGGCGCCCCCCCTCGGCGACGGAGCGCGAGAGATCGATCACCACCACGGTGGCGTCGAGGTTGCGGAAGGTGGTGGCGTCGGGCCGTTCCACGGCGGGTCCCGTGAGGGCCAGGGCAATGAGACCGGCGGTCAGCGCGGCGGCGAGGTTCGCCTGTCGGCGCCCGCCGAGCACGGCGCCGCGCCGGGCGAGCAGCGCCATCAGGCCGGGATCGACGGCCTTGGCCCAGTCACCCAGCGGCGCCGAGCGCCAGGCCGCGCGAAGGGCCAGGATCGCCACCAGGGGGATCGCCACGAGCCACCAGGGCCGCAAGATCGCCAGGGCATCGAGGACACTCACGCGACCCGCCTCGCCGCCAGAAGGCCGGCTGCGCACAGGAACGCCACGGCGGCGGGCCAGGGCCACAGGTCCTTTCGCAGGGGCACGGGCGGCGCCTTGGCGCGTCCGCCCTCGATCTCGTCGATGGCGTCCGCCATGCCGACGAGGTCCTCGGTGGTCTTCACCCGGAACATCCGGCCGCCGGTGAGTTCGGCGATCTCCCGTAGGGTCTCGGTGTCGACCACGTCCTGCTCGCCGTCGGCGTTGGAGAGGTCGCGGGGGCCGAGCGCGATGGTGTGGACCCGGACTCCGAGTTCCTTGGCGAGGCCCGCGACGTCGCGCGGCGTGGTCTGGCCGGCATTGTTGGCCCCGTCCGTCATCAGGATCACCACCTTGGCGGTCACGGGCGGCCCAGCCTCGCCGGTCTCGGCCGAGGATGGTGGGGTCAGGCGCTTCAGGGCGAGGCCGAGGCCATCGCCGATGCCGGTGGAGCGGCCGACGAGGCCGATGGTCGCCTCGTCCAGTGCTCGGGCGACGGTGGCGGTGTCGAAGCTCGGGCTCGCAGCGACGTAGGATTCGTTGGCGAAGATCACGAGGCCGATGCGGTCGCCGGCCCGGCGGCGGATGAAGTCGGTGCCGACGCGCTTGACCGCCGCCAGCCGGTTCACGGTCTGGCCGTCGAGGGCGAAGTCGCGCCGCTCCATGCTGCCGGACAGGTCCATCACCAGCATGATCTCACGGCCCGAGGCCGGCAGCGCCGTGGCGGGCAGGACGAGGCGGGGACCCGCCAGCGCGGCGACGAGGGCCACCCACAGGGTCCAGACCAGCACGGCGCGGCCCCGCCCGCGCGCGGCGACGCTGTCGCCCCGGGCCGCCGCGGCGACGAGGGAGGCGGGCACGCGCAGGGCCCCGCTCGAGCCGACCCGCTCGGCCGGCATCAGGCGCGCCGCCAGCAGCGGCAGGGGCAGGAGCAGCAGGGTGTAGGGGCTCGCGAGGTCGAACGCCGAGGCTAGCGCGGTGAGCCAGTTCGGCATGTCAGGCCCCGATCCGCTGCATCAGCCGTACGAGCTCGGCGTCGATGGCGCCGGGCTCGGACGCCTCGCGGCGGTAAAGGCCGTCGGCGAAGGTCCGGCCGGCGCCCTTGGTGAAGAAGTCCGTGGCGAACAGGCCGTCGAGGGTGGCGGCCCAATCGCTCCCCTGCGTCGAGGCCGCGGCGTCGCCCCGCAGGGTGCGGGCGAGACGGCGCAGGAGTCGCGCCTGGGCGACCCGGCGCGGCCCCGGCGGCAGGGCGTTGGCGGCGGCGAGTTCGCGCGCGGCGGCCCGGCGCACGGTGTTGGCCTGCCGCGCCCTCAGGTACCGGACGAGGCCGACGAGGAGGGCCGCCGTGAAGCCCAGCGCGATGGCGAGCACCACCGGCCCCTGCGCCGCGCCGGCGGTCTCTGCGGGCAGGTGCAGCCCGCGCAGCTGGTCCAGGCTGGCGGGGATGTCGGCGGGGGCGTTTGCGGGATTCATGGGCACCGTCCGCCGGTGCGGGTTTCACAGCACCGCATCGAGCCGTTCCATGAGGGGAGCGTAGGCCTCCGGTCCGGCCTCGACATCGAGGCGCAGGCCCTCGATGCCGCGGCGGGCATACTCGACGAGGCGGGCATCGGCGTCGCCGGGCGGGCGGTCCGCCCGGTTCGCCTGCACCGTGCCGCGCCGGCCGTCTTGGGTGGCGAAGGGGTAGAAGCCCGGGGGGCGGGCCCGCTCGAAGGCGTCGCTGACCAGCACCAGACGGATCGACAGGCGCTCGGCCATCACCGTGAGGAGGTGCTCGAAATCCGCGCCCGGATTGTCGAGGGCGGTGCCGAGGACGAGGTGTCCACCGGAGGGCAGCAGGCTCTGGGCCAGGGTCAGGGCGCGCGACAGGGGCGGGTCCTGGGTCGCGGCGTCCGCCAGGGCCTGGGCATGGGCCATGGCCAGCGCTCCCGTGACGGCCGTCATGGCACGCTCGCCCCCGGCGGGGCGCACCACCACGGGTTCGCCCGCGCCCACCGCCACGAGGCCGACCCGGCCGCCATCGCCGGCCACCCGCCAGCCGAGGAGCACGAGGGCTTCGGCGGCGGCCACCGAGCGCAGGGCCCGGCGGGTGCCGAACAGCATCGAGGGGCGGACATCCACGAGGAGCACCACGGCGCGGTCGCGCTCGTCGTGGTGGGTGCGGACATGCAGGATGCCCGTGCGGGCGGTGGCGTTGCGGTCGATGTGGCGGCGGTCGTCGCCCTCGGACCACAGGCGCACGTCGTCGGGCTCGGAGCCGCGCCCGCGCCGCCGGGTGACGATGCCGCCGGGCAGGCCCGCCAGGGTGCGCGTCGCCGGCGAGGTGCCGCGCCGGGCGAGGTGGCGCAGCCCCATGAGGGCCTCGCCCGAGAGGTGGATGCCGGGCACCTGCGTCGTATCGGCGACGGACGGGGAGGCCATGGCGGGGCTCAGAGCGCCCGCACCCGCTGGACGAGGTCGCGGATGATGCCGCGCGCGGTCCTGCCCTCGGCCGCCGCCCGCCAAGTGAGGCCGATGCGGTGGGCCAGGGCGTCGGCGGCCAGATCCGCGATGTCCTCGGGGACGACGTGGTCGCGTCCACGCAGGTAGGCGCGCGCCTTGCCGGCGAGCATGAGGGCCAGGGTCCCGCGCGGCGAGGCCGGGTGCTCGATGGCGGCGCGCAGATCCGGCGCGGCCGAATCCGTGCGGGTGCCGGCCACCAGGCGCACGAGGTAGTCCTTCAGGGCGGGCGCGACGTAGACGGCCAGCGCCGCCTCCCGCGCGGCCCGGATCTCGGCAACCGAGAGTTTCACCGGCATCGCCTCGGCGTGGTGGTTCAGCTCGCCCTCGACGAGGTCGAGGATGCGGCGCTCGGCGGCCTCGTCGGGCATCTCCACCACCACGTGGAGGAGGAAGCGGTCGAGCTGGGCCTCCGGCAGGGGGAAGGTGCCGGCATGCTCGATGGGGTTCTGGGTCGCCACCACCATGAACGGGTCGGGCAGGCCGTGGGTGTGGCCCGAGACGGTGATCTGGCCCTCGGCCATGGCCTCCAGCAGGGCCGACTGGACCTTGGGCGGGGCGCGGTTCACCTCGTCGACGAGGACGAGGGAGTGGAACAGGGGGCCGGGCAGGAACTCGAAATCGCCGGCATCCTGACGCCACACGGTGGTGCCGGTGAGATCGGCCGGCATGAGGTCGGGCGTGCACTGGATCCGGGCGAAGCTGCCGTCGAGGCCGTCCGACAGGCGCTTGACCGCGCGGGTCTTGGCCAGGCCCGGCGCACCCTCGATGAGGAGGTGTCCGCCGGTGAGCAGGCCGATGAGCAGACGCTCCACCATGATGTCGGCGCCGATGAGCCCGTGCAGCAGGCCGTCGCGCAGGGCGAGAACCCGCGCGTGCAGAGCTTGATCGAGGGGCGACGCGGCCGGACGCTCGGCCAGCGCGGCACCGCTCATGCGCACGACTCCGCGCGGGCGAAAACAGCCTTCGGGGCAAGGACGGTCAGCCGTACCATGCGCGTCTCCTCGACGATTTTTGGTGCGGGTTCTTAAGCGACCCACGTCGTCCGGGTGTGCCGGTGCGGGGCCCCAGCGTCAATCCCGCGGGCGCGGCCCGATGGCCGCACGGTCGATGTCGGGCAAATTGCCCGACGGCGCGTGGTCGGCCGCCGGGGGCGGCCCTACATCCGGCTCTCCATCGTCGGAGCCCGCGCCCCGTGACCACGGACCTCTTCCCCGGTTTCTCCGCCCCCTGGATCGACATCCCCGCCGGGCGCTTCTTTGCCCGGATCGGCGGTCCGGAGGACGCACCGCCCGTCCTGCTGCTGCACGGCTTTCCCCAGACCCATGCCTGCTGGCACCGGATCGCACCGGCGCTGGCCGAGACCCACCGGGTGATCTGCCTCGACCTGAGGGGGTACGGCTGGTCGGCCGCCCCCGAGGGCGATGCCCGGCATGAAACCTATGCCAAGCGTACCCTCGCCCGGGACGTCGTGGCCGTGATGGAGCATCTCGGGCACGTGCATTTCGCGCTCGTCGGTCACGATCGCGGCGCGCGCATCGGCTACCGTTTGGCCCTGGACGAGCCCGGCCGGGTCGCGCGCCTCGCGCTGCTCGATATCCTGCCGACCCTGGTGCAGTGGGAGCGTATCGAAGCGTCGAGCGGGTCCGCGCATTGGAAGGATCTCGCCCGTCCGGCGCCCGAGCCGGAGAACGAGATCGGACGCGATCCCGACGGCTATTTCGAGGGCCTGCTGCGCGACTGGAGCAATGCCAAGTCGCTCGATGCCTTCGCGCCCGCCGCCCTCGCCCTCTACCGGCAGGGCTGGGCCGTGCCCGAGCGCATCCATGCGATGTGCGAGGATTACCGGGCCGGGGCGACCCGCGACCGCGAGGCGGATCTCGCCGATCTCGCCGCCCAGCGCACGATCCCCTGCCCGACCCTGATCCTGACCGGCGACGGGTATCTCGACCGCAGCGCCGAGGCGCCCCTCACCGCTTGGCAGCGCACCTTCGCGCCGAACGCGACGGCCGTCGATCTCATCTCAGGGCACTTCCCCGCGGAGGAGAACCCCGAGGGCACACGCGACGCACTGCGCGCCTTCCTGGCGGCATAGGCGGATCCGTCACGGTTCCGTCACGCGGGATCGCGATGACACGGCATGCTCCTGTCCTCGCCGCTCCCCGAATTCGTCAATTCCGCCGTCAGCCTCATCGTCGCCTTCGCACTCGGCACCCTCATCGGAGCCGAGCGGCAGTATCGGCAGCGCACGGCGGGCCTGCGCACCAACGTCCTCGTGGCCGTGGGGGCGGCCGCCTTCGTCGATCTCGGCATGCGCCTGGAGGGGGCGGCCGGCGGCACCCGCACGGTGGCCTACGTGATCTCCGGTGTCGGCTTCCTCGGCGCCGGCGTGATCATGAAGGAGGGCATGAACGTGCGTGGCCTCAACACGGCAGCAACCCTGTGGTGCTCGGCCGCCGTCGGCGCCTTCGCGGGCGCGGACTTCCCCCTGGAAGCCGCCTTCGTCACGGCGGCCGTGCTCGCCGGCAACACCTTGCTGCGCCCCCTGGTCAACGCGATCAACCGGACGCCCATCGACGAGAGCCAGACGGAGGCGACCTACGAAGTCCAAGTGACCGTGCAGGCGGAGTCCGTCGGCCCCGCGCGAGACCTTCTCGTCGAACGCCTCGAGGCGGCGAACTACCCCGTCGGCGGGATCGAAGTGGTGGAGCGCGGCGAGGACACCGTCGAGGTAGTGGCGACCCTCGTCGCCACGGCGGTGGCGGCGGCCGAACTCGACGCCGTGACGACGGCCCTCGAACGCATGCCCCTCGTCACCCACGCCACATGGTCGGTACAGACCGCCGATTGATGGCCGAATCCCGCGTGCGCCCGCGCACCTCCAGGGCGTTCCGGCGCATTGCCGCGGGATGATCCGCGACCGACCTCAGACGCATCGGGTCCACGCGCGACCAGGCTCTGCCCTGGCCACGATCCCGGACCGTGAGGATCGAACACCATGGCAGACCAGAAGAACGCACTCATCGTCGGGGCCTCGCGCGGCCTCGGTCTCGGCCTCGTCGAGACGTTCCTGCAGCGCGGCTGGCGGGTCACCGCCACCCAGCGTTCGACCGCGCCGGGGCTCGCAGCCCTGTCGTCCGACGCATTGCGCATCGAGACCGCCGATATCGACGACGATGGCGCCGTCGCGTCCCTCCGCGAAACCCTGTCGCGCGAACGCTACGACCTGATCTTCGTGGTCGCCGGCGTCGCGACGCAGGCGCATGAACCGCTCCACGCCGTTCCGCGCGACGTGGCGGCCCAGGTCTACCTCACCAATGCGGTGAGCCCAATCCGCTTCGCCGAAGCCTTCCTCGACCGGCTCGCGCCGAAGGGCCTCGTCGCCTTCATGAGTTCGGTCCTCGGCAGCGTCGGCCTCAACGAATCGGGCGGCTGGGAGAATTACCGGGCGAGCAAGGCGGCGCTGAACACGCTGGCCCGCAGCTTCGAGATCCGCCACCGCGACGCCGGCTTCGGCGTGATGCTGATGCATCCGGGCTGGGTCCGCACCGAGATGGGCGGGGCGGACGCGGACATCGACGTCGCCACCAGCGTCACCGGCATGTCCGACGTCATCGAGGGCCGTCTCGGCCAGGCCGGCTGCGTCTACGTCGACTACACTGGCAAGACGCTCGACTGGTAGTCGAGACGCTCGACTGGTGGTCGAGGACCGATCGCCCCGGGCGACCGGGGCGGTCCGAACCTACCGGCTCAAGGGCGGACGCCCGCGCCGCTCGACGATGACGGGCGGACGGGTGCGGCGCTCGACGATCACCGTACGCGGCGCACGGTTCGGGCTGCCGGCCGTCAGGATGCGTTCGGGCATCCGTTCGGGCTTGGCCTTCGCGGCGGCCAGGACATGCGGGCGGATCTCGTCGGCAGGCAGGCCGATCAGGCCGGCGGCGATCTCGACCTGATGCTCGACCTCGTCGGCGAGATCCTGCGCGGCGGCCACCGCCTCTGGAATCGTCGGCGGCTCCCGGCGCACGCGGATCGGCGGCAGGTCCTTGAAGGATTTCGGGGTCTTCTTCACGGCAGGACTCGCGCTCGGCATTCCATCACCATACGCCGCGGACAGGCTATGTGCAGTGCACAAAATCGCGTTCGGCGGTTGCGTCGCGGACATCGCTGGGGAATTGAGTTCACGGAGCCGGGCGCTTCGGTTTCCACGCAAAGGATGCGCCGGTCGCAAACCGCCTTCCGAGACGTGTCGAAGTGCCGCACCGTTGCGGCCACCAACGGCGCGACGGATAAGTGGTCATGCTCGACGACCTTGACGATCTCTCCGACCCGCGCCTCATCCCGGCCCGACCCGATCTGGCCGACATTCGCCTGCGCGGCCGGATCGCGGCGGCCCAATACGTCGTGGGCGAGGCCCGCCGGGTGGTGGTGCCGTCGGCCCCCCTGCGGCGTGCGCCCCGGTTCGATGCCGCCGTCGACACCGAGGCGGTGATGGGCGACGCGGTGACCCTCTACGAGGCCGAGGAAGGCTTCGCCTGGGTCCGACTCGGACACGACGGCTATGTCGGCTACCTGGCGGAGGCCGCCCTCGGGCCGGTCGATCCCGCGCCGACGCACCGGGTCACGGCCCTGCGGACCTTCCTGTATCCCGGCCCCGACCTGAAGCTCCCCGCCACCGGATACCTCACCCTCGGCGCCCGCCTGTCGGTGGTGGGCGAAGCGGGCGGGTATCTCCGCCTCGCCACGGGCGACCATGTCTTCGCCGGCCATTGCGCCGCCCTCGACCGGACGGACACGGATTTCGCCGCCACTGCCGAGCGCCTCGTCGGAACCCCCTACCTCTGGGGTGGCCGCACCAGCCTCGGCCTCGATTGCTCGGGCCTCGTCCAGCTCTGCCTCGACCTCGCCGGGATCGCGGCGCCCCGCGACGCCGACCAGCAGGAGGGCGGTCTCGGTGCAGCCCTCCCCCCCGGCCTCGACGGGCTCGCGCGCGGCGACCTCGTGTTCTGGCGCGGCCATGTCGGGCTGATGCTCGATGCCACCCGCCTCATCCACGCCAACGGCTTCCACATGGCGGTGGCGGTGGAGCCGCTGCGCGACGCCGTCGCCCGCATCCTGGAGAAGAGCTACGGACCCGTGACCTCGATCCGACGACTCATCCCTTCAGCCGCGACTTGATGCGGTAGATCAGGCCGTCGCGCACGTCGCGATAGCCGTCGAGGCGCTGGTCGCGGGAGCCTTCGTGAAAGTTCGTCGGGTCGGGCGTCGGCCAGTACTCCACCTCCACGGCGTTGGTGCGGGTGAGCTCCAGGGCGGCGTGGTGGGCCTCGGGCGCCAGGGTAACGATGAGGTCGAAGTTCAGCCCCTCCCACTCCTCGAGTTCGGCGAGCGTCCGCGGCTTGTGGCGCGTCGCATCGATGCCGATCTCGTCCAGCGCGGCCACCATGAACGGATCGGCGGGCTCGCCCGAGCGGACCCCGGCCGACTGCACGTAGATCGACTTGCCGAAGTAGTGGCGCGCGATGGCCTCCGCCGCCAGCGAGCGCACGGCGTTGAAGTTGCACATGAACAGGGCGGATTGGACACGCTTCTTCGGGCCGGCCTCGTCCGCCATCCGGTCACTGTCTCCGGGCGCTGGAGTCGACGGCTCCAGGTCTTAGTGAACGATATCTTGGTGGACGAGGTCTTGGTGGACGCACGAAGCCTTCGGGGTGCGGCTGCCGCGCGATGGACGTCACGTTCGGGAGAGCGCCGCTCAGGCCTTCCAATGCAAGGCAAAGACCAGGGTGAACAGGCGCCGCGCGGTCTGGTGGTCGAGGTCGACCTTGCCTTCAAGGCGCTGCTTCAACAGGTCCGAGGCTTCGTTGTGCAGGCCGCGCCGCCCCATGTCGATGGCCTCGATCTGGGTCGGCGAGGCCGTCTTGATGGCGTTGTAGTAGCTCTCGCAGATCATCTCGTAATCGCGGATCACCCGCCGGAACGGGGTCAGCGACAGGAGGTGCGTCATCACCGGCTCGCCGGATTCGTGGCGGATCGCGAA
Source organism: Methylobacterium sp. Leaf100 (assembly GCF_001422845.1). Lineage (NCBI taxonomy): Bacteria > Pseudomonadati > Pseudomonadota > Alphaproteobacteria > Hyphomicrobiales > Methylobacteriaceae > Methylobacterium > Methylobacterium sp. Leaf100. Next base: position 54,853 of record NZ_LMMW01000056.1, read on the forward strand.
GGCGAGCTTGCTCTCGACCAGCCCCAGGGTGAGGGCAAACGGCCCCTCGCGCCCCGGAATCGCGAAGCTGTTCTCTTCAAGGATGTCGAAGATCGCGATGGCGCGCTCGTGCTCCTGGTCGGGGTTGCCCCGGCCGATGGACTCCTCGTCGAGGGTCACCGCCACGAGGCGGTTGGGAGATTTCGGCTCCGTGGATTTGGCCGCGCCGGGCATCATCGCCTCACAGGTTCAGGCGGATGGCCACCGAGCGGGCGTGGCCTTCGAGACCCTCCGACCGTCCGAGGGCGATGGCCGAGGGTCCGAGCGCCCGCAGGCTCTCGGGGTCGCAGCGCAGGATCGTCGTGCGCTTCATGAAGTCGAGGACGCCGAGCCCGGACGAAAACCGCGCCGAGCGCGCCGTCGGCAGGACGTGATTGGGGCCGCCGACATAGTCGCCGATGGCCTCCGGCGTGTGCGAGCCGAGGAAGATCGCCCCGGCGTTGCGCACCTTCGCGGCCAAGGCCTCGGCATCGTCCGTCTCGATCTCGAGGTGCTCGGGCGCGAGGCGGTCGACCAGGGGCACCGCCTCGTCGAAGTTCCGCACCACGACGATGGCGCCGTAATCACGCCAGCTCGCCCGGGCGATCTTCTCACGCGGCAGGGTGACCAGGGCGCGCTCGACGGCCTGCTCGACGGCGTCGGCAAGCTCGGCCGAATCGGTGATGAGGATCGATTGGGCGGCCTCGTCGTGCTCGGCCTGAGCGAGAAGGTCGGCCGCGACCCAGTCCGGATTGGCGTGGGAATCGGCGAGGATCAGCACCTCGGACGGGCCGGCGATCATGTCGATGCCGACCTGCCCGAACACCCGGCGCTTGGCCGCCGCGACCCAGGCATTGCCCGGCCCGACGATCTTGGCCACGGGCGCGATGGTCTCGGTTCCGTAGGCCAGGGCCGCCACGGCCTGGGCACCGCCGACGCGGTAGACCTCGTGGACGCCGGCGAGATCGGCGGCGGCGAGCACGAGGGGGTTCATCGCCCCCTCCGGCATCGGCACCACCATGACGACGCGCGGCACCCCGGCGACGCGGGCCGGAATCGCGTTCATCAGCACCGAGGAGGGATAGCTCGCCGTCCCGCCGGGTACGTAGAGGCCGACGGATTCGAGGCCGGTCCAGCGCCAGCCGCTGGTGACCCCGAGGGCGTCCGTGCCCATGTGGTCGCCCGGCACCTGGCCTGCATGGAAGGCTTCGATGCGGGTGGCGGCGAAGCGCAGGGCTTCCAGGGCGTCGGCCGGACAGGCGGCGATGGCGGCCCGGATCTCATCGGCCGTCACCCGCAGGGTCGCGGTGGTGAACGCCTCGCCGACGCGGTCGAAGCGGCGGGTGTAGTCGACGAGGGCCGCGTCGCCGCCCGCGACCACGCCCGCGATGATGCCCCGAACGGTCTCGTCGACATCCTCCGAGATCTCGCGCTTCACCGTGAGCAGGCGGGCGAAGCTGTCCGCGAAATCGGCGGCGCCGGAATGGAGGCGGATCATGCGTTGCGTCCCTCGACGGCGGCGCGGGCGGCGGCGACGGCCTCGTGATCGGGTCGGCCATCGACCTCCCAGACGGGTCCGAGATCCTTCATGCGCACCTCGATGCATTCGAGGTCGAGCTGGATCGCGGCATTGCCGGCGAAGATCAGGGTGGCGGTGCCGGACGGAGCCTCGCCCGGCGTGAAGGTGACGGCCAGGAGTTCGAGGGGGGTGTCGGACGACGCGCCCGGTACGATGCCGCGGCTGCGCACGCCGAGCACCCGCTCGAAATGCACGCCCGTCAGGCGTCGACGCGGCGCCGTCCCCTCCTCCGTCGACCAGTCGAACCGCCGGGCCACCAGCACGAAACGATGGGTATCGGTGAGATAGGCCAAATCCTCGGCCCGCAGGATGGCGTCCTGCAGGTGAGCCGAGATCACCGCGAGGTCGTCGGCATCGAGGGCGGCGAGCTTCAGAAGCTCCATGGCGGGGTGTCGCGCTCTTCGGGTTGAACCGGGCCGATCCCGGAACATGGCAACTCTTGCGTCCCGTAGGTAGCGAGGCCGTCGGCCCACGGCAACCATGGGCGCGCGGGCGTTCGTACGACGGGGCGCGGGACGGCGTGGCGCGGGACGGCGTGGCGCGGGACGGCGTGGAACGAGAGGTCTCAGCCGTCGTTCATCCGCATCGGTCTAAGGCTCGTCCCCGAGACCCTCCAAGCTCGGCCCCCGCGACCCATCGGCGAACACGTCGGCTCGGGCGACGGGGATGACGGAAAGGACAGTTCGGTGAAGCGCATTCTCCTGGCGATCGCGACGGCCGCGACCCTCGGTACCGGCCTCGGCGCGTTCGAGGCCAAGGCTCAGTATTACGGCGGCTACGAGGACGACCGTCCCCGGCGTTTCGAGCGCCGCTACGACGAGGACCGCTACGAGCGCCGCCGTGACCGCTACGACGATCGCTTCGACGGACGTCCCCGCGGCGGACGCGGCGGCAGCATCTGCGTCACCGCGCGCGGCAATTGCGGCACGCGGCCCGCGCCCTACAACGCCCCCTGCGGCTGCGAGATTCCCGGCTTCGGTTTCAAGCGCGGCGCCGTCGGCGGCTGATCATTCCGCGCCGGCCCGTCGGGGCCGGCGCGCCTCACCTACGAGCGGACGCGGGTGATCTCGGCGCCGCAGCGCGCGAGCTTGGCCTCCAGGGCCTCGAAGCCGCGATCGAGATGGTAGACCCGGTTGATGCTGGTCTCACCCTCGGCCGCGAGCCCGGCGATGACCAGCGACACCGAGGCGCGCAGATCCGTCGCCATGACGGGCGCTCCCTTGAGACGCTCGACGCCCTCCACGATGGCGAGATCGCCTTCGAGGCGGATCCTGGCGCCGAGGCGTGCAAGCTCCTGCACGTGCATGAAGCGGTTCTCGAAGATGGTCTCGCGGATGTTGGACTGGCCCTTGGCCAGGGTCATCAGGGCCATGAACTGCGCCTGCAGGTCCGTGGGAAAGCCCGGGAACGGATCGGTGGTGACATCGACGGCCGCGATGCCGCCGCCGTTGCGGCGGATGCGGATGGTGTCGGTGCCTACCGTGATCTCGGCGCCCGTGGTCGACAGCACGTCGAGGGCCGAGTGCAGCAGGTCGGCCCGGGTGTTCTCCAGGGTGACGTCGCCGCCGGTCATCGCCACCGCCATGGCGTAGGTCCCGGTCTCGATCCGGTCGGGCAGCACGTCGTGGCGGGCGCCGTGCAGGCGCGAGACACCCTCGATGGTGATGCGCGGCGTACCGGCGCCCTCGATCCGGGCCCCCATCTTGGTGAGGCAAGCCGCGAGATCGACGACCTCGGGCTCGCGTGCGGCGTTCTCGATGAGGGTCGAGCCGTTGGCGAGCGCCGCCGCCATCAGCGCCACGTGGGTGCCGCCGACCGTGACCTTGGGGAAGTGGATCTCACCCCCGCGAAGACCGTTCTTGGCCTTCGCCACCACGTAGCCGCCGTCGACCTCGACGGTGGCGCCGAGGCGCTCGAGCGCCATCAGCAGCAGGTCGACGGGGCGCGTGCCGATGGCGCAGCCGCCCGGCATGGAGACGCGGGCCTCGCCGAAGCGCGCCAGCAGGGGCGCGATCACCCAGAAGCTCGCCCGCATGGTCGAGACGAGTTCGTAGGGCGCCGTGGTGTCGATGACGTTCGAGGCGGTGAGCCGGATGGTCTGGCCGGTCTCGGTGGTCTGGCCGGGACGCTTGCCCACCACCATGTGGTCGACGCCGTGGTTGCCGAGGATGCGCAGGAGCGCGTTGATGTCGGCGAGCCGCGGCACGTTGCCGAGCTCCAGGGTCTCGCCGGTCATCAGGCTGGCGATCATCAGGGGCAGCGCGGCGTTCTTGGCACCCGAGATCGGGATCACGCCGTTGAGCGGCCTGCCGCCGATGATGGTGATGCGGTCCATTGCTGTCCAACCTTACGCTCTGGTCCCGCCCCCGGGGGACGTTCGGACCGGTCTCGCGGAGAGCCCGCGGCCCGCCTTCCATGTCGTTCGAGCCGGCGTATACGCGAGTTTTGTCGGAAAAGGGATTGCGGCCCAGCTCAGGCCGGATCGCCCTCGGAGGGTTGCGGCGGATCGCCATCCGGCGGACTGGCGTCCGGCGAATTCGCATCGGACGGATCGGGAGGATCCGGGGGCGTGGGTCCGGTCCCGTCCCGAACCCTGCCGTCCGGCGCCTCGGAGCGACCGCGCACCTGCGCCTTGCGGCGTCGGAGATTCTCCCGCAGGGCCGCCTTGAGGCGCTCGGCCCGCCTGTCCGTCTGATCGGTCATGGTTCTCCAAGCGGCCTCGGGGTGGCACGCCAACGCTTCAATCCGCTCGCGGCTTCGATGGGAAGCCGATTTTTCGATCGTCGCATCGGCGTCCTGCCGCGAAACCCGGACGGAGCGGCTCCCACGCGACGCATCGCCACGACGACGGCGCCTATCAGGCAGCCTCACCTGGCGGCACCGTCAAGCTGCAGACCAGGGCTGCGGTTGTCGACTTGAACCAATTCCAAGTTCGCCTGTATCGTGCCGTCCGCGCTGGGAAAGCCAGCCACGACGCGGAGCGTTCGCTGTCTCCCGAACAGGCGGCGACGACACTTTGCTAAAACCAATCGCGAAGACCCCGTCTGGCAAGAGGGTCCGCGCGGAAACGACCCCGCCAGAGGCCGCGATCCCACCGCCGGCCAATCAGCCCAAGCGTGAAGGACGGATGCCCGTGAACCGGATGCCCGCGACGAGCGAGATCACCGAGAGCCGCAAGATCCAGAAGACCCGTCCGGGTCGGACCCAAGCCGATTACGACGCCTACTTCCGCACCGCCCTCGACCACCTCCACACCGAGCGCCGCTATCGCGTCTTCGCCGATATCGAGCGCATCGCCGGACGCTTCCCCACGGCGCATTGGCGCAAGCCCGACGGCGGCACCTCCGAGATCACCGTGTGGTGTTCGAACGACTACCTCGGCATGGGCCAGCACCCCGACGTGGTCGGCGCCATGACCCAGACGGCGGCGCGCTGTGGCGTGGGCGCCGGCGGCACCCGCAACATCGCCGGCAACAATTCCCCCCTGGTGGACCTCGAGCGCGAACTCGCCGACCTGCACGGCAAGGAGGCGGGCCTCGTCTTCACCTCGGGCTACGTCTCGAACCAGGCCGGCATCTCGACCATCGCCAAGCTGCTGCCGAACTGCCTGATCCTGTCGGATGCGTTCAACCACAATTCGATGATCGAGGGCGTGCGCCATTCGGGCTGCGAGAAGCGCATCTTCCGCCACAACGATCTCGCCCACCTCGAAGAGCTCCTCATCGCGGCGGGCGACCGCCCGAAGCTGATCGCCTTCGAGAGCGTCTATTCCATGGACGGCGACGTCTCCGACATCGGAGCCATCTGTGACCTCGCCGAGCGCTACGGCGCCATGACCTACCTCGACGAGGTGCACGCCGTCGGGCTCTACGGCCCGCGCGGCGGCGGCATCTCCGAGCGCGACGGGGTGATGCACCGCGTCGACGTCATCGAGGGGACCCTGGCCAAGGGCTATGGCTGCGTCGGCGGCTACATCACCGGGTCCACCGTCCTGTGCGACGCCGTGCGCAGCCATGCGCCGGGCTTCATCTTCACCACCGCCCTGCCGCCGGCCATCGCTGCCGCAGCTCGCGCCTCGGTCCGCTACCTCAAGCGCTCGAACGTCGAGCGCGAGGCGCACCAGCGCCAGGCCAACCGCACCAAGATCGCCCTCGAGGCCGCCGGCCTGCCGGTGCTGCACACGCAGACCCATATCGTGCCGGTGATGGTCGGCGATGCCGAGCTGTGCAAGGCGGCGGCCGACCATCTGCTGGAGCATCACGCCATCTACATCCAGCCGATCAACTACCCGACCGTGCCGCGCGGCACCGAGCGCCTGCGCATCACCCCCTCGCCGTTCCACGACGACGCCAGGATCGCCAAGCTGACGGCGGCGCTCATGGAGACATGGGACACCCTCGACCTGCCGCGCGCCGGCACCGTGTTCGTGGAAGCCGCCGAGTAGGGCTCAGTTCAGCCGCCAGAGCGCGAAGTTCAGAACCGTCGCGAAGCCGACCCAGGCCGCGTAGGGCACGAGCACTCCGGCGGCGGCACGGTCGAAGCGCCACGACAGGCGGATGGTCCAGAGGATCATCACGAACATCGCCCCCGAAACCACCACGCCCGTGCCGATGGCGTGAGCGGCGAAGAAGGTCGGGGTCCACGCGGCATTGAGCGCAAGCTGGACCGCGAAGGCGATCACCGCCAGCCGCCAGCCCTCCCGGGTCGGCCCCGTGCGCGGCTTGGCGCCCAGGAGCCGCCACGCCGAGAAGGCGATGAGTCCGTAGAGGATCGTCCACGCGACGGGGAACGCCCAGTTCGGCGGGTTGAAGGACGGTTTGGCGAGATTCGCGTACCAGCCCTCAATGTTGGAGCCCGTCGAGAGCGACCCGACCACGCCCGTGAGGACCACGGGCAGGATCGCCGCCGCCAGACGGGGATAGCGGGGCAGGGCCGGCTGGCCGGGCACATGCAGGGTAGCGGTCATCCGTATCGGGGTCCTGGTTTCAGTGTCTCTGGGCGACAAGTCTCGGAGCGGCCGACACGGCTACCGGGGGCGACACGGTCTTCGGAGGCTGGCGTCGGAACGCTGTTCGAGGGGCCATGGTTTCATGAGGCCGGCCCCGGACTCGGACCCAGCGACGGGTCCGTGCCATGGGGTCCGTGCCACGGGGCCGGCGCCGTCGCCAGGAACGCGTCCTGAAGACCTCCACCTTCCCCCAGACCCGCGAACGACAGGACCGGAGCCATGCCGGACGAAACCACGCCCCACCCCTTCCAGGCCCGCAGCCTCGCGGCCCAGGCCATGGGGCGAATCGAACCGGTGACCCGGGCCGTGGTGGCGCCGCTCCACGTCTCGACCACCTTCCTGCGCGATCCGGACAACGGCTATGCGTCGGGCTTCTCCTACGCGCGGCCCGACAACGCCACCGTGCGCGAGGCCGAGGCCGTCATCGCCATGCTGGAGGAGGCGCGAGCCGGGGCCATGCTGTTCGGCTCCGGCATGGCGGCGGCCACGGCCGTGTTCACCGCCCTGGAGCCCGGCGACCACGTCGTCGCCCCCCTGGTGATGTACTGGGCACTCAAGCGCTGGCTGCGCGAGGAGATGCCGCGCCGGCACATCGCCATCGACTTCGTCCCCATGGACGATCTCGATGCCCTGCGGGCCGCCCTGCGGCCGGGCACGACGAAGCTCGTCTGGATCGAGACGCCGGGCAATCCGCTCTGGACGGTGACCGACATCGCCGCCGCCGCCCGCCTCGCCCATGCCGTGGGGGCACGGCTCGCCGTGGATTCCACCGCCGCCTCGCCGATCCACACGCGGCCCCTCGCGCTCGGGGCCGACATCGTGATGCATTCGGCCACGAAAATCCTCAACGGGCATTCGGACGTGGTCGCGGGCGTGCTCGCCGGCGCCGAGGCGGACGCGTTCTGGTCGCGGCTCGGGACGATCCGCGCCGGGGGCGGTGCCATCCTCGGGCCGTTCGAGGCCTACCTGCTCATGCGGTCCCTACGCACCCTGCACCTCCGGGCCGCCGCCCAATCGGCCTCGGCCGCGGAACTCGCCCGCCGCCTCGAGAGCCATCCGGCGGTGAGCGCCGTGCTGTATCCGGGCCTGCCCGACGATCCCGGACATGCGGTCGCCGCGCGCCAGATGGACGGCGGCTTCGGCTTCATGCTGTCGATCCGGATCGCGGCCGGCGAACAGGCCGCCATCGCCGCCGCCGCCCGGGTCCGCCTGTGGAAGCGCGCGACCTCCCTCGGGGGCGTCGAGAGCCTCATCGAGCACCGGGCCTCCGTCGAGGGACCGGGCTCGCCCTGCCCGCCCGATCTCCTGCGCCTATCCGTTGGTATCGAGGCCGTCGACGACCTTTTCGGGGATCTCGACGCGGCCCTGCGGGGGGACGACACCCCGGACAGGCAGTGATTTTCCTCGCGGACGTACGGGGCCAATGCCGAAGCTTCGCGTTGTCGGCTGAGAGTTCCCCCGGAGAGACCCGCGATGACGAACGCCCGATCCCTGCTTGCCGGCCTCACTGCCGGCCTCGCGGTCCTGCTGCTCGCGGGGGCGCCCGTTTCGGCGGCGGACGGTCCGCCGAACCTCGATATCGAGAAGACCTGCCGCTCCGCCGCCTCGGCCAACGTCAACGACAACGCCAGCAAGGACGGTTGCCTGCGCTCGGAGCGTTCGGCCCGTGACGAGGTCAAGCGCCGCTGGGGCGAGTTCACGCCGGCGGCCAAGCGCCAGTGCGAGAAGCAGTTCGATGCCGGAGGGTTTCCGTCCTACGTGGAAATGGTCACCTGTCTCGAGCTCGCCAGCGGCACGGGGCTGAAGTCCGACGGCAAGCAGAGCGGCGACAGCGTCACGAAGGAGCCGGCCCCGAGCCAGCGGACGGACCCCATCGAAGTCCTCGGCAAGCCGGCGCGCTGACGCCCGCTCAGGACACCGGGGCCTCGCTGGCCCGGAGGTCCGCGACCTCGGCGAGGTTCGGCCGTTCCGCCCGGACCTCGGTGCCGCCGCGCGATTGGGCCAGGGCGGCGAGATCGGGCGCGCGCCGCGTGTCGTCGACGGTGAGGAACAGGTCCAGGTCCTGCGCCCGCCGGCCGAGATCGGCCCGGCTGGTCAGCACGCTCTGGGCCGGGCTCGACAGGAGGCCGAAGGCCACGGGCGCCATCCATAGGGCGAGCCACGGGTCGGCGGCATAGGCGAGCACGCCGGCGAGGAGGCCACCGGCCACCAGGGTGTCGACCTGCAGCCGGCAGGCCTCCGCCCACGGCACCCGGCGATCGTCACGGACCTGCACGTCCCAGCGCACCACGCGCCCGACGAAGGTAGTGGCGACGGCGCCCGCCGCGAACAGGGTCATCACCGGCCAGAGCAGCACCCAGATCACCTGTTCCAGCGCCGCGCTCTTCAGGAGCGACGCGGTGCCGCCGAAGGCCGCCCGGCGCTCCGCCGAGACGAGGACGTGGCCGAGGCTCAGGGCTTTCGGCAGGGCGAGAACGAGGACGACGAGGGCCGCGAGCCCATGGGCGGCCGCCCCCGTGCCGGTGAGACCGTAGCCGAGGAGACCGAGATCGCCGGTGGTCGCGGCCTGGACGGTGCCGAGCGCCAGGAACGCCACCCAGAGCGGGCAGGCCATGTAGGAGAGGATGCCGACGGCGAGGTGCCAGCGGCTGGCGGGGCGCAGGCCCGGCATGGGCACGACGCGCAGGTGCTGCATGTTGCCCTGGCACCAGCGGCGCTCGCGGCCGAGCAGATCGACGAGGTTCGTCGGCATCTCCTCCCAGGTGCCGCCCATCTCGGGCAGCAAGCGCACCTCCCAGCCGGCCCGACGCAGGAGCGCGCCCTCGACGATGTCGTGGCACAGGATCTCGCCGCCCAGCGGCGCCTTGCCGGGCAGGACGGGGAGTTCGGCGTTGTTGGCGAAGGCCTCGACCCTCAGAATCGCGTTGTGCCCCCAGTAGCTGCCATCGGGCCCCTGCCACGTTTCCAGGCAGCGGATCGACAGGGGCGCGTAGAGGCGCACGGCGAATTGCTGGACGCGGGCGAACAGGGTGTCGCGGCCGGTGGCGTAGCTCACGGTCTGGATCAGGCCGACGCGGGGGCTCTCCTCCATCAGACGGGCGAGGCGGCGCATGGCCGCGCCGGTCATCAGGCTGTCGGCGTCGAGCACGATCATGAAGTCGTACTCGGCCCCGTAGGTCCGGCAGAACTCGGCGATGTTGCCGGCTTTCCGCCCGGCATTGTCGTGGCGGCGGCGGTAGCGCAGGTGCGGCAGGCCGGGACCGTTCTGGGCCGCCCAGGCGGTGATGCGGGAAAATTCGTGCTCCTCCACCGCCGCGATGGCGCCGTCGCGGGTGTCGGACAGGACGAACAGGTCGATGTCGGACCCGTCGCCGCCCTCGCGCTGGAGCGAGCGGGCCATGACCCGGAGGGCCGCGAACACGGCGACGGCGTCCTCCGCGTGGATGGCCACCACGGCGGCCGTCCGGCTCCGGCCCGAAGCGATCGCCGGCACGGTCAGGGAGCGGATCTCGAGGTCCGACTTCGCCCGGTCGCCGAGGGCGTCCGCGACGAGGCCGTAGACGTATTGCCAGGCCACGAACGACTGCCAGGCCATCACCAGGCAGAACAGGACGAGGACGGAGCCGGCGAGCCAGCCGGTGGGCGGGCCGTAGGCGATCCCCGCCAGGGTCGCGATGAGGGCGGCCGTCGCCAGGGTGGGCCCGGCCAGCATCAGCCGGCGTGCGAGGAGGGAGTGCTCCGAAGCCGGTCCGCCGGGGATTTCACCGCCTGGGATTTCGGCAACCTGAGCGTCGTGCGACAACCGCTGGGACATGGGGCGCGGGACTCTCGTACGAGGGGAGCCAAGCGATGCCCGATCACGGGGACAGGCACACGATGGGCGATGGCAACGGTGGGGACGGGAACGGGCCGACCGGCCCCGTCTCGCGGCGGCAAGCCCTGCAGACGCTCGGCGCGGCCACGGGCATGCTCCTGCCTAGTATCACCGATCTGAATGGTGCCCGAACGATGGCCGCTCCGCTTTCCGACCGGACCACGGCCATGACCTTCGCGGAGCTTTCCGAGCGGGCGAAGGCGCTCGCCGCCAGCCCGTACCGGCCGCACGCCGACGACCTGCCACCCACCCTCAAGACCCTGACCTACGATGGCTACCGGGGGATCACGTTCCGCCCCGCGGCGAGCCCGCGCCTGGGCACCCACTTCTCGGCGCAGCTGTTCCACCGCGGCTTCCTGCAGGCCAAGCGCGTGGATCTCTACCTCCAGCCGGCCGAGGGGCCGCCGAAGCCCATCGCGTACGGCCCGGAGCTGTTCGACCTCGGCCCCGCGTTGCAGGGCCAGACCTTCCCGGCCGACCTCGGCTTCGCCGGTTTTCGCCTCCACTACGCCTTCGACGAGGCCCGACCGGCGATCCAGGAGGAATTCCTCGTCTTCCTCGGAGCTTCGTATTTCCGCCTGCGCGGCAAGGGCCAGGAATACGGCCTGTCGGCGCGGGGTGCGGCCATCCGCACGGGCGGCCCGGGCGCCGAGGAATTTCCGGACTTCACCGCGTTCTGGATCTGCGAACCGAAGGACGACGCCCGCACCCTCGAAGTACTGGCGCTCCTCGAATCCCCGAGCCTGACGGGCGCCTACCGCTTCGTCGTCGCACCGGGCGATCCCTCGACCCTGCGGGTCGAAGCCTCGCTCCACCCGCGAACCGCCATCGACCGCCTCGGGCTGGCGCCGCTCACCAGCATGTTCCTCCACGGGCAGAACGGGCCGGGTGCGCCGGGCGCCGAGCCCTTCGACGATTTCCGCCCCCAGGTCCATGATTCCGACGGCCTCGCCGTCGTCACCCGGGGCGACCGGCTGTGGCGGCCCCTGGTGAACGGGCGGCGCGATCCGCAGGTCTCCGCCTTCGCCGTCGATCCCCTCGACGGGTTCGGTCTGCTTCAGCGCGAGCGGAATTTTGCCGCCTATCTCGACGTCCAGGCCCGTCACGAATACCGGCCGGGCCTGTGGGTGACCCCGGAGGCGGGGTTCGGCGCCGGTGCGGTGCAGCTCTTCGAGATCCCATCGCGCGAGGAGTACATGGACAACATCGTGGCGGCGTTCGTGCCGGCCGCCCCCGTCGCGGCGGGACGCCCCCTTGCCCTGCGCTACACCCTGGCGACGGTGGGCGCGGAGCCGGCGCGCGTCGTGCCGGGAACCCTCGCCCGCGTGGTGTCGACCCGCGTCGGCTCGGCCGAACGCCTGCGTCCGACCACGCCGCCGAGCCCGGGCCGGCGCCTCTACGTGGTAGATTTCGAAGGGCCGGGCCTGCCCCGCGATCCGGCGGTCGCCCTCGCCGCCGACGTCTCGGCCAGTGCCGGCACCCTGGTGGACCCGGTGGTCGAGTTCGTGCCCCAGACCGGGGGCTGGCGGCTCTATGTCGAGTGGCGCCCGCCCGCCAGCCGCCCGCCCGGCGACGTGGTGCTCCGCGCGCGCCTGCTCGTATCGGGCAGGGCCGTCACGGAAACCTGGGACGCGGCGGCCTGAACGCCCAGGTTCGAGTCACGGGGCCGGGGCGCGCTTGCGCAGGATCATGTCGCCCCGGAACACGAACTTCTGGGCGCGCTTGCCGGTGTCCACCTCCGTGGTGAACACGTTGCCCTTGGAATCGATGGCGAGGTTGTGGACCCAGTGGAAGTCGCCGGCCATGCGGCCGTTGCGGCCGAACGCGCCCACCACCGCGCCGGTGTCGCGTTTCAGGGTCCGGACCTCGTTGTTGGCTCCGTCGGCGTTGAGGAGGTAGGTCTGCTCGGCATCGGGCCACAGGGCGAGCTCCCAGACCGAGCCGTTGGCGCGGGTGTTCTTCTCGACGAAGAACTCCTTCACGAAGCGGCCGTCCTTGTGGAACACTTGGACCCGGTCGTTGGCGCGGTCGCAGATGTAGACGAGGCCGTCGCGGGCGATCTGGACGCAGTGGACGGGGTTGCGGAATTGCTGGGCCGGCGCGGCGGCCGGATCGTAGGGTGGCAGGGCCTCGTCGGTGGGCGGCTTGCCGTAGGCGCCCCACATCCGCTTGAACGCGCCGGTCTCGGCATCGAACACGATGACCCGGTGGTTGAAGTAGCCGTCGGCCACGTAGAGTTCGTTGGTCTCGGGGTCCACCTGCATGGCGGCCGGGCGGCCGAGCCGGGTGGTGTCGAGGCTGTTGGTCTGCGGACCCTGTTTGCCGATCTGCAGGACGAACTTGCCCTCCGGCGTGAACTTCAGGATCAGCCCATCCTGATCGCCGTTGCCCGCGAGCCACACGAAGCCCTTGTGGTCGATGTGGATGCCGTGCTCGTTCTGCGGCCAGTCGTAGCCCTGCCCCGGGCCGCCCCAGGACCGGATCAGTATACCGGCCTGATCGAACACCAATACCGGCGGGGCCGGCACGCAGCACTTCGTGCGCGGCGGGTCGAGGCTCGCCGCCTTCTCGTCGTCCGTGAGGGAGCGGGGCCGCTGCACCACCCAGATCCGATCCTCGGCATCCACGGCGACGCCGGAGGCTTGGCCCATGATCCAGTTGTTCGGCAGGGCCTTCGGCCAGGCCGGATCGACCTGGAAGGTCGGCGGCTCCGCCGACGCCGGTCCGAGGAGCATGAGCCACAGCACGGCCGGCCCAAATCCGAGCTTCATCACCACCTCCCCGAGACGTCTGTTCTTGGGCGCGAGACGTCTGTTGACGTCTGTTCTTGGACGAAAGTGTCTGCCCGGATCGCGGCGTTGTCCAGCGACGGCGATGCCCGTTTGACCGTCCGGCGCGCGGACCTGTAGACACCCCGGCCCCACCGGGAGACGCTGCATGGCCGCCATCAACGCAATCCTCGCCGCCGAACTCGGCGTGGCCGAGTGGCAGGTGAAGGCCGCCGTCGATCTCCTCGACGGGGGCGCCACGGTCCCGTTCGTCGCGCGCTACCGCAAGGAAGTCACCGGCACCCTCGACGACACGCAGTTGCGCACCCTGGAGGAGCGCCTCGCCTACCTGCGCGACCTCGAAGCGCGGCGCGCGGCGGTGCTGGAGAGCATCGAGGCCCAGGGCAAGCTCGACGCCCCCTTACGCGCCCGCATCCTCGCCGCCGACACCAAGGCGCGGCTGGAGGACCTCTATCTGCCGTTCCGGGTGAAGCGCCGCACCAAGGCGCAGATCGCCCGCGAGGCCGGCCTCGGGCCCCTGGCCGATGCTCTTCTGGCCGGGCCCGACCAGGCACCGGAGGCGGCGGCCAAGGGCTATGTCGATGCGGGCAAGGGCGTCGCCGACACCGACGCCGCCCTGGAGGGCGCGCGGTCGATCCTCATGGAGCGCTTCAGCGAGGACGCGGAACTGGTGGGGTCCTTGCGGGAAACAGGCTGGCAGCGTGGCCGGATGGTCGCGACGGTGAAGAAGGGCAAGGCGGCGGCGGGCGAGAAGTTCGCCGACTATTTCGCGTTCGCCGAGCCCCTGACCCGCCTGCCCTCGCACCGCATCCTCGCGCTGTTCCGGGGCGAGAAGGAAGAGGTGCTCGACCTCGACCTGACCGACGCCGTCGGCGACGAACCGGCCAAGGGACAGCCCTCCGCCCAGGAACTGCGCATCGCCAAGACGTTCGGCGTACGCGACGCCGGCCGACCGGGCGACGCGTTCCTCATGGACACCGTGCGCCGGACGTGGCGGACGAAGCTCAAGCCCAGCATCGACACGGACCTGCGCGCGCGCTTGTGGGCCGTGGCCGAGACCGGCGCCGTCGGTGTGTTCGCCGGAAACCTGCGCGACCTGCTGCTGGCGGCGCCCGCGGGCGCCCGCCCGACCCTCGGCCTCGATCCGGGCTTCCGCACCGGCGTGAAGGTCGCGGTGGTCGATGCCACCGGCAAGGTGGTGGCCACCGATACGATCTACCCGCATGAGCCGCGCCGCGACTGGAACGGCGCCCTCGTGACGCTCGCCAAGCTCTGCCGCGCGCACGGCGTCGAACTCGTCGCCATCGGCAACGGCACGGCGTCGCGCGAGACCGACAAGCTCGCGGCGGACCTCATCGCCAAGCAGCCCGAACTGAAGCTCACCAAGGTGATGGTCTCGGAGGCCGGCGCCTCGGTCTACTCGGCCTCGGCCTATGCCAGCGCCGAGCTGCCCGACCTCGACGTCACGATCCGCGGCGCCGTCTCCATCGCCCGGCGCCTGCAGGACCCGCTCGCCGAACTCGTGAAGATCGAGCCGAAAGCCATCGGCGTCGGGCAGTACCAGCACGATCTGGCGGAGGGGAAGCTGTCCCGCTCCCTCGATGCCGTGGTGGAGGATTGCGTGAACGGCGTGGGTGTGGACGTGAACACCGCTTCCGCGCCCCTGCTCGCCCGGGTGTCCGGTCTCACCGAGCGGGTCGCCTCCAACATCGTCGTCCACCGCGATGCCAACGGGCCGTTCCGCAGCCGCGCCAGCCTCAAGAAGGTCGCGGGCCTCGGGCCGAAGGCCTACGAACTCGCCGCCGGCTTCCTGCGCATCCGCGACGGCACCGATCCCCTCGACGCCTCGGGCGTCCACCCGGAGGCCTACCCGGTGGTGCGCCGGATTCTCGCCGCCGCCGGTCAGCCGATCCAGGCGGTCATCGGCAATGCGGGTACGCTTCGCGGGCTCGACCCGAAAAAGTTCACCGACGCGACCTTCGGCCTGCCCACGGTCACCGACATTCTCTCCGAGCTGGAAAAGCCCGGCCGCGATCCGCGCCCGGCCTTCAGGACAGCGACCTTCCAGGACGGTATCGAAAAGATCTCG
This sequence comes from Methylobacterium sp. Leaf100, assembly GCF_001422845.1. Classification (NCBI taxonomy): domain Bacteria; kingdom Pseudomonadati; phylum Pseudomonadota; class Alphaproteobacteria; order Hyphomicrobiales; family Methylobacteriaceae; genus Methylobacterium; species Methylobacterium sp. Leaf100. The sequence goes on from NZ_LMMW01000056.1 coordinate 70,210, forward strand.
GACCTCAAGCCCGGCATGCGCCTCGAAGGCGTGGTGACGAACGTCGCCGCCTTCGGCGCGTTCGTGGATGTCGGCGTGCACCAGGACGGCCTGGTGCACATCTCGATGCTGGCCGACCGGTTCGTGAAGGACCCGCGCGACGTGGTCAAACCCGGCGACGTGGTGCAGGTGCGCGTCGTCGAGGTCGATCCGAACCGCAAGCGCATCGCCCTCTCCATGCGGTCGGACGATGCGGACACGTCCCGCCCCGGCCGGCGCGAGGAGCGCCCGGCCCCCGCACGGATGCAGGCCGCCCCGCCGCCGAAGGCCGGAGCGGAGCCCGGCGGCGCCATGGCGGAAGCCCTGCGCCGGGCGGCCGAATCCAAGCAGCGGCGCTGAGCGCCTACTCCTGTCCCGCCACCTGCTGATCGTCGCGGGCGCGGTGCAGCAAAAAGATCGACAGCACCATGACGAGGATGAGCCCGGCGAGCACGCCGAGCTCGATCATCGAGATGCGAAACAGCGCCTCGCGCTCCGGCGTGAGCGGGCCATGCGTGACCTCGGACGATTGCAGGGTGATCACCAAGACCCGCCGGATCGACGCGATGAGGCCGACGATGAGGAACGGCTCGCAGGTGAGCTTGCCCGAGCGCATGGAGACCCGCACCGTGTGCAGGATCTCCACCAGCATCAGCAGGAACAGGAGCCGGTCGACGATCTCCAGGAGCTTGCCCGATCCGCCGAGTTCGCGGATCGCCCCCACGAGGAGCCCGGTGGCATCGACGAGCGCCAGGATCGCGGTGGCCGCCAGAAGCACCCCGAGCACGGCGTAGACCGCGTGCTCCGTGTGCATGAACAGAAAGCCTGAGGCCCGCGTGAGCCGGCTTTCCCCGTCCGCATCGTTCGCCATGGCGTATCCACCCCGGCGCCGGCTTCAATCACCGGTCGCAGGAAGAATTTGACAGGCAAACCGACCGCTTGTCGAGTATCAGTGGAAGAACGGCAGCACGTGGGGCGCGTAGAGACCGAAGCCGAGCATCGCCAATCCGGCGAGGCCGATGAGGGCGCCGCCGAAGACCAGGGCCGCGATGCCGGTGATCACCTCGGCCGACGCGAGCACGATGCCGATCTGGAAGGCGGCGGAGCCGAACTCGTAATGGTGATAACGGTGGAGCGCCTTGTCGCGCACCTCCTGGGCGTGCCGGGCCTTCTCGCTGAGTTCCTTGCGGCCCTCGCCAGTGGCGGGCTCGCTGTCCCAGCGGGCCATGGTCTTGGCCCACTCGGCGCGCTTGGCCTTGATCGCCTCCGAATTCGCGGCGTCCGGCGGCAGCAGGGCCAGGGTCTCGTCGGCGGTCTTGAGGATGGTGCCCCGGATGGTGCGGGCCTGGAAGTAGGCCCATTGATTGGACGATTCGACGTTGGCGCTGAGCGCCTCCGTCTGCGCGCCCTTGGCCAGGGTCTCGGCCAGCGCAAGGAACAGCGCCAACACCGAGATCAGCAGCGCCACGCGCTTGTTGGAGCTTCCGCCGCCCCCGTGACCACCCGACATGCTGCCCCCTCGATTCGACGGGCGCAGTCACAGCCGATCCGGGAGCCAAGCGCAACCATAAACCGCGCAACCATCGATACGCGCGCCCCGCCGAATGCGGGGCACGCCGGTTTCCGGGTCACTGGACTCAGGGCTTCTTGGGCTCGCCCTTCCCCTCGGCTGGGGCGGCGCCCGTGCGCTCGACCTTCGCGGCCTCGCGCAACTTGAGGATGAGATCCTGCTGGGTCTTGCGGGTGATGTACTGCTCGACCTGCTCCTTCATCTCAGCGAAGGTCGGCACCGGCTTCACGCGCTTCTCCTCGACCTTGATGACGTGCCAGCCGAACTGGGTCTTGATCGGGTCCGAGACCTGCCCGGCGTTGAGCTTGAAGGCCGCCTCGGCGAAGGGCGCCACCATGCGCTCCTTCGTGAACCAGCCGAGATCGCCGCCCTCGGCCTTCGAGCCCGGGTCCTTCGAGGCCTCGGCCGCGACCTTCGCGAAGTCCTCGCCCCCCTTGATGCGCACGGCGATCTTCTTCGCGTCGTCCTCGTTGTCGACGAGGATGTGGCGCGCATGGACCTCCTCGTCCGGCTTCATCGCCTTCACGGTCTGCTCGTAGAGAGCCTTGGCCGCCTCCGGCGTCACCGCCTTCTTGGCCTCGCGCTCCAGGTACTCGTCGAGGAGGAGCTTATCGCGGAAATAGGCGAGCTTGCGCTGGAAGTCCGGGGACTCGGCCACCTTGGCCGCGTCGGCGGCCTGCGCGCCGACCTTCAGGTCGACCATGTAATCGACGAGCAGATTCTTCTTCTGCGCGTCGTCCACGCCCGGCAGGGACAGGGCCGGATCGTCCGACGCGATGGCCAGATCGCCCTGGGTGATCGGGGCGCCGTTCACCTTCGCCACAACCGTCTCGGGCGCCACGACGGGGGCCGCCGGCGCGGGGGCGGCGGGCTGCTGCGCCTGGGCGCCGGCCAGGGGCGTGGCCAGGAGCAGCGCGAGGGCGCTGGTGCGCAGGAGGGCGTGGGTGATGGGCATCGCGGCGTCCTTCGGGCAGGGCGCCTCGCTGCATCCCCGCCTCACCGTGCGGTCGGACTCGGTGCGAGGCGTGATCGGTGCGAGAGTTGGCGGCGGCCGGAAGGCCACCGGAATCACGCCCTCACAGGTGGCGTGCGCCGGCGTCGATGGCAAGCCGGGCGGGCACGATCCATCGCATCCGCCGGGTTGCGGCGAGGCCGCCTTAACGGATCGGGGCGTAGGGTCCGTCCGACTTGTTCCGGGAGGTGTCGCGTGCGTGCAGATTCGGTCGCCCTCGCTGTGGTCCTGCTCGGCGCCGGTCTCATCGGCGGTGCCTCGGATGCCGAGGCGCGCGGGCGCCGCAGTCCGGGTGTGGCGTTCGTCCCCGCCGCCACGGGCAGTATCGGTTCAACTCCGGCCGGACCGGTGCGGCAGGAGCCCGCCGCGAGCCTGGCGATGCCGCGCCCGATCCCGTCCGTCGTCACCCCCCTCGTGACCGCCCCCGCTCCCGTCAGGGACGTCCGTACGACGCAGGTCTGGTGCGGTAGCGGACGCATCGTCGGCTCCGGGGCCGGGTTCTGCGAGATCAACTGATTCGTCCCTGCCGCCCGCTTTCTGGCAACCGGGCGTGAGAACCCCGGCCTGAGGCCGGGTTGACGACATCATGCGCTTAGGGCGGGCGCCCGGTATCGGAGCGAATGCGACGCCGTTCCGCCTTCGCGAACCTGAGGACATCGACGTTCGCGAGGGCGCGGCTCTTTCGGATGCGTCGGGCAATATTTACCTCTATAAGCCCGGCCAACATTCGCCTTCACGCTTTTCGATCGACCGTAGGTTCACGATGCTCGGTGCCCTCGCCAAGAAGATTTTCGGCTCGTCCAACGACCGGCGCGTGAAGGGCTACCGTCCCCGTGTGGCCGAGATCAACGCCCTGGAGCCGCAGCTGGCCAGCCTGTCCGACGCGGATCTGCGCGCGCGGACCGACATGCTCAAGGGCGAGCTCGCCGCCGGCAAGTCCCTCGACGATATCCTGATTCCCGCCTTCGCCACCGTGCGCGAAGCCGCCAAGCGGGCCTTGGGGCAGCGCCACTTCGACGTGCAGCTCATCGGCGGCATGGTGCTGCACGAGAGCGGCATCGCCGAGATGCGCACGGGCGAGGGCAAGACCCTGGTGGCGACCCTGCCGGTCTACCTCAACGCCCTCTCGGGCCTCGGCGTCCACGTGGTGACCGTGAACGATTACCTCGCGTCGCGCGACGCCGAGTGGATGGGCCGCGTCTACCGCTTCCTCGGCCTCACCGTCGGCACCATCGTGCACGGGCTCGACGACGAGCAGCGCAAGGCGGCCTATGCCTGCGACATCACCTACGGCACCAACAACGAGTTCGGGTTCGACTACCTGCGCGACAACATGAAGTACGAGCTCTCCCAGCTCGCCCAGCGCGGCCACAATTTCGCGATCGTGGACGAGGTCGATTCGATCCTCATCGACGAGGCGCGTACCCCGCTCATCATCTCCGGCCCCGTGGACGACCGCTCGGAGCTCTACGTCTCCGTCGATGCGCTGATGCCCCATCTGGAGAAGGAGCATTACGACCTCGACGAAAAGCAGCGCACGGTCTCGCTCACCGAGAGCGGCAACGAGTTCATCGAGGACCTTTTACGCGGAGCGGATCTGCTGAAAGAGGGCGATCTCTACGACGCCCACAACGTCTCCCTCGTCCACCACGTGAACCAGGCGCTGCGCGCCCACACCCTGTTCACCCTGGACAAGGACTACATCGTCAAGAACGACGAGGTGGTGATCATCGACGAGTTCACCGGCCGCATGATGCAGGGCCGGCGCTACTCGGAAGGTCTGCACCAGGCCCTCGAGGCCAAGGAGCGGGTCACGATCCAGCCCGAGAACCAGACGCTCGCCTCGATCACCTTCCAGAACTACTTCCGCCTCTATTCCAACCTCGCCGGCATGACCGGCACGGCGTCGACGGAGGCCGACGAGTTCGCCGAGATCTACAAGCTCGAAGTCGTCGACATCCCGACCAACAAGGAGGTCGAGCGCGTCGACGAGGACGACGAGGTCTACCGGACCGTGGGCGAGAAGTACGACGGCATCATCGCCGAGATCGAGAAGGCGCATGCGCGCCACCAGCCGATCCTGGTCGGCACCGGCTCCATCGAGAAGTCGCAGCATCTGGCCGAGATGCTCACCAAGGCCGGCTTCACGCCGCTCGATTACTCGGACCTCAACGCCCTCACCGACGTCTACGCCGCCGCCCGGGAGGGCCGGGTGACGAAGCGCTTCGCCGTGCTCAACGCCCGCTTCCACGAGCAGGAGGCCTATATCGTGGCGGAGGCCGGCGTGCCCGGCGCCATCACCATCGCGACCAACATGGCCGGGCGCGGCACCGACATCAAACTCGGCGGCAACGTCGAGATGCGCGTCGAGAAGGAGCTCGCGGGCATTCCCGAGGGTGCGGAGCGCGAGGCCAGGATCGCGGCGATCAAGGCCGAGATCGCGGAATACCGCGAGAAGGTGCTGGCGTCGGGCGAGCCGGCCGACCCGGAGGCCGGTCGCAAGAAGGCCCTGCCGGGCGGCCTCTACATCATCGGCACCGAGCGCCACGAATCGCGCCGCATCGACAACCAGCTGCGCGGCCGCTCCGGTCGTCAGGGCGATCCCGGCCGTTCGAAGTTCTACCTGTCGTTGCAGGACGATCTCATGCGGATCTTCGGGTCTGATCGCATGGACGGCATGCTGACGCGCCTCGGCCTGGAGCAGGGCGAGGCGATCATTCACCCATGGATCAACAAGGCCATCGAGAAGGCGCAGCAGAAGGTCGAGGCGCGCAACTTCGACATGCGCAAGAACGTGCTCAAGTACGACAACGTCATGAACGACCAGCGCAAGGTGGTGTTCGAGCAGCGTCGCGACTTCATGGGCCAGGAGAGCGTGCGCGACACCGTCGACGAGATGCGCCACGGCGTCGTCGACGACCTCGTCGCCGTCCACGTGCCCGAGAACGCCTACGCCGAGCAGTGGGATGTCGAGGGCCTGCGCGAGCGGGTCCAGACCGTTCTCAACCTCGACGTGCCGGTGGAGGATTGGGCCAAGGAAGAGGGCATCGCCGACGAGGAGATGCGCGACCGCCTGCGCCAGTCGGCCGACGACGCCTATGCGGCGCGCACGGAGAAGAACACGCCCGAGGTGATGACTTATGTCGAGAAGCAGGTGCTCCTGCAGACCCTCGACCATCTCTGGCGCGAGCACCTCGTCACCCTCGACCACCTGCGTCAGGTGGTGGGCTGGCGCGGCGTGGCCCAGCGCGATCCGCTGAACGAGTACAAGTCGGAGGCCTTCGACCTGTTCAACGGCCTCGTCGGCAGCTTGCGCGAGCAGGTCACCCAGCAGCTCGCCCGAATCGAGATCATGTACGAGGACCCGGCGTCCGAGGAGACGCCGTTCGCCTCCCCCGCCCTGCCCCAGATGTTCGCCCAGCACCTCGATCCCGTCACCGGCGAGAACGAGTTCGGCCGTTCAGGCACGGGAAGCGACGGCGGGGCCGGACCGGCCTACGGCTACGCCGCGCAGGCGATGCCCACGGACACGGCGGTGCTGGAGCGCGACCCCACGGATGCCACCACCTGGGGCCGGGTCGCGCGCAACGAGCCCTGCCCGTGTGGCTCGGGCAAGAAGTACAAGCACTGCCATGGCGCTTTCGCCGCCTGAGCCCCGGACGATGGTCACCTACGGCATCGAGCCGGATCTCGACGTGGCGGAGTTCCGCCGCGTCCTCGTCGAATCGGGCCTGGCACCACGCCGGCCCGCCGACGGTCCCGCACGGTTGGAGATGATGCTGGCGGCGGCCGACCTCGTCGTCACCGCCCGCCGCGACGGCGCCCTCGTGGGCGTGGCCCGCACCCTCACCGACTTTTCGTTCTGCGCCTACCTGTCGGATCTCGCCGTGTGCCGCTCGGCGCAGGGCCTTGGCATCGGCCAGGGCCTGATCGCCGCGACGCGCGAAGCGATCGGCCCGCAGGCCTCGCTCCTGCTCACGGCCGCCCCCGACGCGATCACCTTCTACGAACGCATCGCCATGCCGCGGGTGCCCGACGCGTTCCGGTACGACCGGGAGGCGTGAGGGGCGAACACAGCCCATAACCTCGCAAATCCGGAGTCAGGTTCTGGATTTGCGAGGTTGTTTGCTCAAGGAGAGGGGTGGGCGATGCCCCTCACACCGTCACCTGGGTCCCGACCTCGACCACCCGCCCCGTGGGGATCTGGAAGAAGTCCGTGGCGTCGTTGGCGTTCTTGGCCAGCGTGATGAAGATCCGGTCCTGCCACAGGGGCATGCCCGAATGGGCCGCCGGGCGGATGGAGCGCCGCGACAGGAAGAACGACGTCGCCATGATGTCGAACTTGAAGCCCTGTTTCTTCAGGAGCGTCAGGGTCCGGGGGATGTTGGGCGATTCCATGTAGCCGAACTTCATCACCACCTTGGAGAAGTGCGGGCCGATGGGCTCGATGCGGACGCGGTCGACGGCGCGGGCCCGGGGCGTGTCCACGGTCTCCACCGTGAGCACCACGTTCTTCTCGTGCAGCACCTTGTTGTGCTTGAGATTGTGCAGCAGGGCTGCCGGCGCGATGTAGGGATCGCTGGTGAGGAACACCGCCGTGCCGCGCACGTGGTGCGGCGGGCTCTTCTCCAGCATGCCGACGAGTTCGGTGAGCGGCACGTCGGTCTTGCGGGTCTTGTTGATGAGGATCGCGACGCCGCGTACCCAGGTCCACATCACGACGATGAGGGCGCCGGCGAACAGCAGGGGCACGTAGCCGCCCTCGAACACCTTGAGCATGTTCGACAGGAGAAACAGGAACTCCAGGGCGGCGAACGGCAGGATCGCGAGGCCCGCGGCCCAGGGGGACCACTTCCAGGTCTTCCACAGCACGAGGAAGGCGAGGCTCGCGGTGATGAGCATCGTGCCGGTCACCGCGATGCCGTAGGCCGAGGCGAGGGCGGCGGACGAGCGGAACAGGATCGCCAGGATGACGACGCCGACCATCAGGAGCGCGTTGATCTGCGGCAGGTAGATCTGCCCCGAATGCGATTCCGAGGTGTGGCGGATCTCGAGGCGCGGCAGCAGGCCGAGCTGAATCGCCTGGCGCGACAGGGAGAACGCGCCGGTGATCACCGCCTGGCTCGCCGTCACCGTGGCGGCGGTGGCGAGCAGCACCATGGGCAGCAGGCCCCATTCGGGCACGAGCTGGAAGAACGGGTCGCTCGTGTCGGGCTTCGCCAGCACCAGGGCGGCCTGGCCGAAATAGTTGAGCACGAGGCAGGGCGCCACAAGGTAGAGCCACGCGATCTGGATCGGCCGGCGGCCGAAATGCCCGAGATCGGCGAACAGGGCCTCGGCCCCCGTCACCGCGAGGAACACCGCGCCGAGCGCCACCAGGGCACCGGTGCCGTGGCCAAGCAGGTAATGCAGGGCGTAGTACGGGTTGATGGCCCAGAACACGTCCGGGGTGGCGTAGATGTGCGGCAGGGCGGCGAGCGCCATGGCGGCGAACCACACGGCCATGACCGGCCCGAAGAAGGTCGCCACTTTCCCTGTGCCCCGGTTCTGGATCAGGAACAGGGGTACGATGATCGCGATGGTGATGGGCAGAACGTAGGCCTCGAAGGCCGGGGTGACGAGTTTCAGCCCCTCCACCGCCGACAGCACCGAGATGGCGGGCGTGATGATGGCGTCGCCGTAGAACAGCGACGCCCCGAGCAGGCCGAACATGAACACGATGCGCGAGCCGCCGAGCGCCGAGCGGGCCAGCGCCATGAGCGAGAGGATGCCGCCCTCGCCGTTGTTGTCCATCCGCATGAGGATGACGACGTATTTGATGGTGACGATGAGGAGCAGCGCCCACAGGATGAGCGAGGCGACGCCCAGCACCTCCTCGCGCAGGAGGATGCCGTCGGCGCGGGCGGAGACCAGGGCCTCGCGGAAGGCGTAGAGCGGGCTCGTGCCGATATCGCCGTAGACGACGCCGACGGAGCCCAGCACCAGGGTCCACAGGCTGGCCGGTGCGTGGGCCCGGCCCGTCTCCGCGTCGATGGCCGCCGCGGACGGGTCCCCCCCCTCGGGGGTGGGACCGGGCGCGCTCGGAATGGCGGATTGCGTCATGCGGCTCGATCGCGACGTGTTGCGAGCCCGGGCTTTTCGCGACGCACCATCGGGAGTGCGCGAAGAACGCGGGGCCGGTCCCGACGAAGTCGGGCAGCGGGGATTAGGCTGCGGTCACGCTATCATGCGGCGCAGCACGCGAGAACGGCAACCCGCTCGGGATCACCGTTCGGCCAACAGGCATGGCGCGCGCCGCGAGCGGCGGCTACTCCGCGGCGCTGCGGGTGCCGGCGCCGAAGCGGCGCTCGATGTAGTCGGTCACCACGGTCTCGAAGTCCTTGGCGAGGGTCGGCCCGCGCAAGGTCATGGCCTTCTTGCCGTCGATGAACACCGGGGCGGTGGGGGTCTCGCCGGTACCCGGGAGCGAGATGCCGATATCGGCATGCTTCGATTCGCCGGGGCCGTTGACGATGCAGCCCATCACCGCGACGTTGAGACCCTCGACGCCGGGATACGCCTTCTTCCACGCGGGCATCGACGTGACGATCCAGTTCTGGATGTCGCGGGCGAGTTCCTGGAACGTGGTGGAGGTGGTGCGTCCGCAGCCGGGGCAGGCCGCCACCAGGGGGACGAAGGTCCGGAAGCCCATGGTCTGCAGCAATTCCTGCGCGGCCTTGACCTCGACGGTGCGGTCGCCGCCCGGCTCCGGAGTGAGGGAGTAGCGGATGGTGTCGCCGATGCCTTCCTGCAGCAGAACGCCGATGGCGGCGGAGGCGGCGACGAGGCCCTTCGAGCCCATGCCGGCCTCGGTGAGACCGAGATGGATCGCGAAGTCCGAGCGGCGCGCCACCTCGCGGTAGACGGCGATGAGGTCCTGTACCGCCGAGACCTTGGCCGAGAGGATGATCCGGTCCTTCGGCAGACCGAGTTCCACGGCGCGCTCGGCCGAGGACAGCGCCGAGCGCACCATCGCCTCGCGCATCACCGCGCGGGCGTCGATGGGCCGGGGCAGCCGGGCGTTCTCGTCCATGAGGTGCGTGAGGAGTGCCTCGTCGAGGGAGCCCCAGTTGGCGCCGATGCGTACGGTCTTGCCGTAGCGGATCGCCTGCTCGACGATGGTCGAGAACTGGGTGTCCTTCTTCTCCTTGAAGCCGACATTGCCGGGGTTGATCCGGTACTTCGCCAGGGCCTCGGCACAGGCCGGATGGTCGGCGAGGAGCTTGTGGCCGATGTAGTGGAAATCGCCGACCAGGGGCACGTGGATGCCGATGCGGTCGAGGCGCTCGCGAATCTTCGGCACCGCCATGGCCGCCTCGTCGCGGTCGACGGTGATGCGCACGAGTTCCGATCCCGCGCGGGAGAGCTGGGCCACCTGCGCCACCGTGCCGTCGATATCGGCGGTGTCGGTGTTGGTCATCGACTGCACGACGATGGGGGCACCGCCGCCCACCATGACGGCTCCTTCCCCGGACCCGACCATGACGCCGACGGTGCGGTGACGGGGGCTGGGACCGGCGATCTCGGGGGCGTTGCCGCTGATCGGGTTGGCGGGGGTCGCGTCCATGGCTTCCATCGTTGATCCGTGCGCTCCGAGGAACCTCCGCCGGCCTTGCGGCTTTGGTCCGTCCGCGAGGGCGCCATTGAGCCCGGCTGGGCGATCCGGCCGGTGGCGTCCACGACGCCCTCTTGTCTACGCTCTCGACCGTTTAGCTGAGATGACGGTGAGCAGGCGTCAAGCCCGCACCGTCCCGATGGTCAGGGGCGCTGGTCTGGTGTCAGGCCATCCCATGTCCGATCCGGGGCGAGATGTCGAGTTCATCGCTGCGCCGGACAAATGGCTGCACTGCGCGCCGTGGGGGGAACCGGGGGCGTCCCGGCCCGATTGTTGCCCTGTCGCATCTTATGTTGCGGTGCACCATCCATTGGGAGGCCCCATGCTCGACGCGAATCAGGACGTGCCCCTCGACTCACCCGCCGATATCGGCCCCGGTGGGTCCTGCCCCGAGCGGGCCACGGCGCCGACGCAGGTCCTGGCCGGTCCGCGTGCGGAGAAGACCGTCGCGTTGGCGCTCCAGGGCGGCGGGGCACATGGGGCTTTCACCTGGGGTGTGCTCGATGCGCTGATCGAGGACGGACGCCTCGGCTTCGAGGCGATCACCGGAGCGAGCGCCGGAGCCATGAACGCCGTGGTGATGGTCGACGGCTGGCTCGAGGGTGGTCCCGATGGGGCACGCACCGCCCTGGAGACGTTCTGGCGCGAAGTAAGTCTCGACAGCGATCTCTGGCCGGTCCAGCGCGGGGCCCTGAACGGCCTGTTCGCCTTGTGGAAGGACAACCCCGTCGTCGAGTTCTGGGGCCGCGTGATCAAGACGAGCCCCTACGCGTCGAATCCGCTCAACTACAATCCCCTCCGCAAGGCTCTGGCCAAGCAGGTGAACTTCGACCGTCTGCGCGAGGCCGAGACGGCGGCGGTGTTCGTGTCCGCCACCAATGTCTGGACCGGCAAGCTCGCTGTGTTCGAGCGCTCGGATCTCAAGGTCGATCACCTCATGGCCTCGGCCTGCCTGCCGACGGTGTTCCAGGCGGTGGAGATCGACGGCGTGCCCTACTGGGACGGAGGCTATCTCGGCAATCCACCGCTTTATCCCCTCTACCGGGGGGCGGAGACCCGCGACATCGTCCTGGTGCAGATCAACCCCGTGGAGCGGCGCGAGACCCCACGCACGCAGCAGGAGATCCAGGATCGCCTCAACGAGATCACCTTCAACGCCAATCTCATGCGGGAATTGCGCGCCATCGATTTCCTCGACGGCCTCATCGCCGAGGGCGTGCTCGGACAGGGCGGCTACAAGTCGCAATACGTCCACCGCATCGACGGCACCGGCGCCCTCGACGATTATCAGGCGTCCTCGCGCCTCGACGCGCGTCTACGGGTGTTCGAGCGCCTGCGCGACAAGGGCCGGGGTGCGGCCCAGGCGTGGCTCGCCGAGACCTACGATCAGGTCGGCCGGACCTGCAGCCTCAACCTGCAGGCCACCTACGCTTAGGCGCGTTTCGACGGAACGGAGCGATGCCCTGGGGGTCGGCGGGATTAATCCCGTCGGCCAACCGTTATACCTACTATGACGACCGAACCGATCCGGCCCGGCTCCGCCACATCCATCGTCGATCTCATGGTGCCCCTGCGGCGCTACGCGCGATCGTTGACCCGCGACAGTCTCCGGGCCGACGACCTCGTGCACGACGCCCTGGTGCGGGCCCTCGAATCGGGTCAGATCCACCGACCCAACACCAACCTGCGCACCTGGATGATGACGGTGCTGCACAACGTCTTCATCGATGAGCAGCGGCGCAAACGCGTGGAATCACGCCATGCCGAAGCCCTCGTGCAGATGAGCGAAGAGGTCGCCCAGCCCGCTCAGGAGGCTCAGGTGCGCCTCGCCCAGATCCGCCGCGCCTTCCTCACCCTTCCGGAAGAGCAGCGCGCCGCCCTGCACCTCGTCACCCTCGAAGGCATGGCCTACGCCGATGCCGCCGCGGTCCTCGGCATTCCCATCGGAACCCTGATGTCACGGCTCGGTCGCGGCCGCGCCGCCCTTCGGGCCTTCGAGGAAGGCGAGCGCGATCTCCCGGAACAGCGTAGCCCCCCACCGGAGCGGCCGCGCCTGCGCCTCGTGCCCCAGCAAGCTGGGCCGGGCGCGGGCGCAGGGCTCGGGGGACGAGCCGCCGGGAAGAGCTGACCGTTTCGCAAAGAAATACGATCGCCTATCATCGCCCGGCAACGGGCAGGATTCGATTGTCCGGCCCACACGAGCGGGTCCGCGGGACATCAGAAGGAACAGGGGCCGGCGCACATCGCTCACGGGGTCGCATCGACCTCCGGACGAGGCGCCGGTCCAGACGATTGCCGAAGGCGTGGCCATCACGGCGACGAACCGACCGATCTGGCCGGACGACCATCGGCGCCGAGGCGCAGGCCAGAACCGAATGGAAGCGACAGCGATGGTCGACCCGATTACCGACACCGATCTCACCGCCTTCGTCGATGGACAGCTCGATGTAATGCGACGCCTCGACGTGGAAGCGCACCTTGCCCGCACCCCCGAGATCGCCGCCCGTGTGATGGCCGAAATGCACGACCGCGACGCCCTGCGCGAGGCGTTCGCGCGGATGCCCGGTTCCGGGCCGGAGCGCAATCGCGCGGCCGCCCGGCGCCTCGACCGATCCCTCGCCTGGCGCCGCGCCGGCGACCGCCTGCGCCGGGCCGCGGTCATCGCCCTCCTCGTCGGTGCCGGATGGCTCGCCCATTCGGACAGCTTCCTCCTCGGGGTGCCGGACACCTTCGCCGCACCGGTGGACCCGACGCTGGTGTCCGATGCCCGCAACGCCCGTGAAGCGGCCCAGATCCGCGGACGGCTGGCGGCCCAGCGCACGACCACCTACGACCGCACCGGCATCGCCGGCGCCACGGGCATCGCCCTCCCCGACCTGCCGGGCGACTGGACCGTGCGCGACGTCCAGATCGTGCCGGCCCGCAACGGCACCGGCGTCGAGGTGGTGATCGATGCCGGGGCCCTTGGCGAACTCTCCCTGTTCGCGACCCATGTCGGCAAGGCTGGCCCGGGCGAGGGCGAAGTCGCGAGCCCCGGCAACGGCGAGACTGCCTACTGGGCCGTCGGACGCACGGCCTATGCCTTGAGCGGCAGCGACCAGGTCGGCCTCAAGGCCGCCGCACAGCGGCTGGCCGCGACACCGACGAAGCTGTAGGGCCGCCGACCTGCGATCCCGACCCGCCGAAGCGTCGGCGGGTTTCGGTGTGCCTCCCGGGATGCCAGGTCGAGGCCGGTTGGTGTCGTGAGCGTCGGGACGGCAGACGCCATGACGCAGCGGGCGCTTCGTGAACCGTCGTCAGGCGGTCGCGAGGCGCCGACGGCCGAAGGCGCGGGCGCTCAAGGCGCGGACACCTCGGAACGGCAGCAGCACCAGCCGCGCGACGGCGGCGAGGGCGAGGACGAGGACAACCGTCAAGACGACCATCAGAGTTTTGACCATCAGGCACCTGCTTCGTGATCGGCACGTCGCGGCTCCGGAGGGGAGCCCGACCGTCGGCCCTGAGACAACCCCCGAACTTCGGCGAAACTGAGAGCGTCCCTCCGAGGCGCGCGAGCAGCCACGGAAGCCGGGAGCGGATGCGCGTACATCCGGCGTCATCCGCCTCGGCATCGTGTCCATCCGGCTGCACGCCGAGGCCGCCTCCGGGACACGCGAAGATTGCGCCGCGGATGGTTAACGATTTGCTTATCGCATCGGGTGCCGGTCCGATGCCGCCCGCGAGGGTACCCTCGGGTCTGTCGGGACAGGAACAAAAGCCTACAGCATCGACGGCACGGTGTCGGCGGCCAGGATCGCGCGGGCCTGCGCGGCATCGATGTCCATCCGGACGATCAGGCTCTCGGCCGAGTCGAAGCGTTCCTCGCCCCGGATATGGGCCACGAGTTCCACGGTGATCGACTGGCCGTAGAGGTCGCGCGCGACGTCGAACAGGTTGACCTCGAGGAGGGGCGCACCGTCGTCGAAGGTCGGCCGCCGGCCGTAGCTCGCCACCCCGTTCCACACGGTTCCATCCGGCAGGGCCACCCGCACGGCGTAGATCCCGTGGGCGAGGCCGCAATCGCGCAGCGCGACGTTGGCGGTCGGATAGCCCAGCGTGCGCCCGCGCTTGTCCCCGTGCTGCACCACCCCCGAAACGAACCAGCGATAGCCGAGCAAGGCGTTGGCACGGGCGACGTCGCCCTCGGCCAGGGCCGCGCGGATCGCGCTCGACGAGACCGGGTCCATTACGTTCTCCGGAGAAACGGGTGACGAGGAAACGAATGATTCGGGAGGCGGCAGGGAAACGGCCGAGATGACGCGGCAGCTCAAGCCCGCATCCGCGCACAGTTCGGCCAGGATGGCCGGGGTGCCCTCGCGTCCGCGGCCGAAATGGAAATCGTGTCCGACGACGACGCCCGAGAGACCGAGATCCCGCACGAGCAGACCCTCGACGAAGGCACGCGCGCCCATGCCCGCCAGGGCGGCATCGAACCGGCGCACGATGAGGCCGTCGAGGCCGAGCCGGGCGAGCACCCGCTCCTTGGCCGCCGCGTCGGACAGGCGGAACATCGGCAGATGCGGCGCGAAATACGCCCGCGGATGCGGCTCGAAGGTGAGCGCCACGGCCGGCCGGCCGGCCTCGCCGGCGGTCTCGCGCACGGCGGCCATCAGGGCGCGGTGGCCGAAATGGACGCCGTCGAAATTACCGATCGCCGCGATGGCCCCGGCGATGGCCGGCGGCACCGGCTCGTCCTCGCGGCAGACCGTGAAACGCCGGCCCGTCACAGGGACCGGGGCCGGCGGGGCTGTCCTGTCGCCGGGCGGCATCTTGTCCCAACATGGCTGTGGCAGGATGAGCGCGGCCTCGAAGGGCCGCGTTTCGCGGCGGAACCTGTCGAAATCCACCGGGAGGGTCAAGCGAGGCGTCTCGCCTCGCTCCGGGATGCCGACCCAGCACTGCAGTTAACCGCTTCGCAAGCCGATCGACCGTAGTTTCACGATCAAGGGCGCGGACACGGATTCGCCCCTGCCCATTCCCGAGCCGCCGCGGCGCACGCGGCGGCCTCGACCTGACGGAGCACACGCAACCATGGCCCTCGATCTCGGCATGCCGATCCTCGTCGTCGACGATTATCAGACGATGGTCCGTATCATCCGCAACCTTCTGAAGCAGCTCGGGTTCGAGGAGGTCGACGACGCCTCCGACGGCACCGCCGCCCTCGCCCGCCTGAAGAACCGCAAGTACGGCCTCGTGATCTCCGATTGGAACATGGAGCCGATGACGGGCTACGAGCTGCTGCGTCACGTGCGCGCCGACGAGGCCCTGCGCACCACGCCGTTCATCATGGTCACGGCCGAATCGAAGACCGAGAACGTCATCGCCGCCAAGAAGGCCGGCGTGAACAACTACATCGTCAAGCCGTTCAACGCCGCGACGTTGAAGAGCAAGATCGAGGCGGTCTGCGGCGCCTGACGCGGGCACCGATCCGTCGGATCGGTCCACGCATCGGTTGAGTTGCATCGCGCCGGAGCGAACGACTCTCGCTCCCCCGCAAGGGCCGGGCGGAGGTCGTCCGGCGGGCAAACGCACCAGTCTTTTCGACCCACCGGACGGCACAGGGAGAGGCGGGAGTCGATGGCACTCGCAAACAGGGCGCGCAAGGCGAACGCCGCGCCGGAAAAACCATCCCTGGTCCGGGAGCTCGTGGAGATCGCCGATTACATCGCGCATCTCCGCACCGAGATCGCCGCCCTGCGGGCCAACGAACTGACGCGTGACCGTCTGCCCATGGCGCACGAGGAGCTCGGCTGCGTCGTGGCCGCGACGGCGGGGGCGACGAACACGATCATGAACGCGGCCGAGGAAATCCTCGGCCTGCCGGACGACAGGAACTACCGTCCCGCCGTCGAGGCGCGGATGAACGACATCTTCGAGGCCTGCACCTTCCAGGACATCACCGGCCAGCGAATCACCAAGGTGGTCGACGCCCTGCGCCAGCTGGAGAGCCGCCTGTCGCGCTTCGCCGCCGCCGTGAAGGCCCGCGACGAGGGCGGAATCGACCCGGAAGAGGTCGAGCGCCGCGTCCGCAACGAGCTGCTGATTCTCAACGGGCCCCAGGTCAACGGACCGGCGACGGCCCAGGACGAGATCGACGCGATGTTCGCCTGATACTGTTTTCCGGATGATCCATTCGGGGACCGTCTCAGGCAGCCCGCGCGGCGCCCGAGCGAAGCCCAGATCCGCATCGCGAAGCGATCGACCGGTATGAGATCCTACCAGACGAGGCGTTCGATGATCGCGTCCGGCCGAACGGACTGACGTCCGAGCCAGGCGGCGACGTCGCCGAGGGCGGCCTCCTCCGTCGAGACCCCCAGTTCCTCGGCATGGATGCCACGGGCGACGAGGAGATTCGGGATCCCGAACGCCGACGCTCCGGCGATGTCCGTGCGCAGGGCGTCGCCCACCGCGAGGACCCGCCCGGGCTCCGGGGCCGCGAGGCCGTCGAGGGCACCGGCCATCGCCAGGGCGGCCGCATAGACCGGCCGATACGGTTTTCCCGCATAGGCGACCCGACCGCCCAGCGCCGCGTAGGCTTCGGCGATGAGGCCGGCGCAGGGGATCAGAAGCCCGGCGCGCTCGACCACAAGGTCCGGATTGGCGCAGATCATCGGCACGTCGCGCGCCCGCCATTCCTCCAGGGCCGGGCGATAATCGTCGGCCGTCTCCCGGGTGTCGTCGAACAACCCGGTGCAGACCACGCGTTCGGCCTCCTCCGCCGCGACGAGGCGGATATCGAGATGGGCGAAGATCGGCGCGTCGCGCTCGGGCCCGAGATGGTGGATCCGCGTGCCCGGCGCCTCGGCGAGCAGGCTGCGTGTGAGATCGCCCGAGGTCAGGATGGCGTCGTAGGCGTCGCGCGGCACGCCGTACCCGTCGAGGATCGTTCGGACACCCTCCCAGGGGCGCGGCGCGTTGGAGACCAGCACCACCCGGCGCGGTCGCGTGCCGCCCGGCAGGGCCCGGAAGCGGATCAGAGCCTCGCCCGCGCCGACATGCGCGCGCACGCCGTCATGCAGCACGCCCCAGACGTCGCACAGGATCACGTCGAACCGGTCGGCGATGGCGCTGAGCCCTGAGATCGTGGGCACGGATTCGGTCATTGGGGGCCTGCGTGACGTCGGGGCATGGTGCGTCGCCCGGTTAGGCGCGGGCCCCCCTGAAAGCAACGCCCGGAACCCTATCCCGCGCGGCGCAGGAAATCCCGGAACGGGCGGCGTTGGGGCGGCGGCTCGGGTTCGTCGCCCGCCGACGGGACCGGCTCGGGCGGCGGCGGAACGGCCAGCACTTCGGCGCGCACGGCACGGGCGGGGGCGAACACCGTCCCCTGCGCCCGCGGAACGTTGAGGTCGATGAGATCCGGCACGTCGGTCTCGCGTTCGACGCGGTCGGCCACGAGCTGGATGCCCGCCCGGTCGAGCGCAGCGACGAGATCCTCCAGTGCGATATCGGGCAGGCCTTCGTGGATTCCGGGCCGCAGCAGCATGTCGGCGGGCACCTTCACCTGCCCGACGCCGCGGTCGGCCAGCGCCGAGGGATCGAGACGCAGGTCCACGGGACGGTCGAGGGTGAACCCGATGAGGCCGCGCAAATCCCCCAGGACCCCGGCCTGCTCGGCATCGAGGCTGCGCCAGCTCGACTGCGGCAGGGCAACCACGAGGCGGCCGGCGAGATCGGGCTCATCGGCCACGAGGCGGCCCAGGGAACGCAGGAAGCCCGGCTCGAACAGGGAGAGCGGCGACAGGCCGTAGGCGACGGCCGCCCGGCTGCCGCGTCCGGCCAGGTGCCGGGCCACGGTGGCCGTGCGCTGGAGCATGCGGCGGTCGAGGTCGGTGGTGCGGCCGTGACGCTCGAGGATGGACAGGAAGGCTTCGGGCGCCAGGAGGGTGCCGGACGGAAGCTCGCCCGCCCCGGCGACGCGCAGGCGCGCCACCGCCTCGTAGGAGACGACCTTGCGCTGCGGCAGGGAGACCACGGGCTGGAGATGGACTTCGAGACCGATCCCATCGAAGGCCGTCAGGATCGCGGCTTCGCGGCCGGCCTCCCGCGACGCGACCTCTCTCGCGGCCACATCGAGAGGTCGGGGAGTCCACGGCACGGCGGGAGCCGCCTGCCGGGGCGCCACCACGATCTCGGGTGCGACGGGCCGTGGCGCCGGTGTCGGGACCGGGGGCGCCGCCTTCAGGCCGGCGATCTCCCCGTCCTGGGTCGCCACCACGGCGGCGAGTTCACGCACGATGCCGCTGAGGAGGCCGATTTCGGCGGTGACCTCCTCGACGCCGGCGGCCAGGGCCGCCGTGTCGGCGCCGGCATTGGCCCCGGAAGCGGCCCCATCGGCGCGCACCTGCTGCTCTGCGATGAGTCGGGTGACGGATTCGAGGCGCACCAGGCGCTGGGACAGCACATCGAGCTCACTCGACAGCTTCTCGCAGCGGGCGGACAGGGCTCCGGCCCGGCGGTGGGCGAGGAGGGCCGCCGCACCACCGGCCGTGGCGAGGGCGAAGGCCCCGCCGAGGGGGGCATAGGCGGAGAGCGGGACCAGGGCGCCGAGTCCCAGGAAACCGAGACCCTTCAGACCAAGTGCCCACGGGCCGCCACGCCGGCCGACGATCCGGGCCATCGGTATGCTCTCACCTCGAACCCATGAAGGGCCGCACAACCGACGGTACGGATCGGTGGCAGCCAGACCGCCTTTGTCGCCGAGACGCCAGGCACTCACAAGATGCGTGCGCGACGGCCCACGCCGATTTTCGTCCGGTGTGACTTGGGTTTCCGGGTGATGGCGCGCGAGGGATCTGGAATGCCGGGGGACCCGGCGCTCGTCCTCGGCGCTTGCATCCCATCCGCACCGGTTCAACATGGCGGGTCGGGGCACCCGGGCGGCGTCGAGCCGGATTCGATCTCCGGCGCTGTGGTGAAGTTCCCGTTCCCGCATCCTTCCTCCCGGGTCCGGCGAACCTCTCCCGGTGCGAGACACAGGACGATAGGGTCGAGACGCCATGGATGCGATGCAGTCGGACCTGCTGATGCAGGTGGATGGAATGACCTGCAACGGCTGCGCGGAGGCGGTGCGCCGGGCGATCCTGCACCTCGATCCCGCCGCGCGGGTGGCGGTGGACCTCGATCATGGCCGGGTCGCCGTCACCACCCGCGAGCACAGCGGGACGGTGGCCGAGGTCCTGACCCAGGCCGGCTACACCGCGACGGCCATGACGGGCTGATCCGGGGGTGAGCCCATCGAAGGCGCACCGATTCCAGGAACCGGCCGATCTCAAACGAAATTTTGTTCGCGCGTTGAAAATTTCCCAAGCGCTTTTCCTTGCCCCTTCCATCAAACTGGTGTGATCGGACACAGTGCAGTTCCGCGCGGCCGATCCGCGTGCGCCACACGGCGCCGGCACCGCACACGCCAAACGCGCGCCCTTCGGCGCGAAGAAAAAAATCGGGAGAGACGAGGCATGCCGTCAGACATCGAGATCGCCCGCGCGGCGACCCTGAAGCCGATCACCGAGGTCGCTGCCCGGATCGGCATCCCGGACGAGGCGCTCCACAATTACGGCCGGCACATCGCCAAGATCGATCACGATTTCATCAAGGGTCTGGAAGACAAGCCCGAGGGCAAGCTCGTCCTCGTCACCGCCATCAGCCCGACCCCGGCCGGCGAGGGCAAGACCACCACCACGGTGGGTCTCGGCGACGCGCTCAACCGCATCGGCAAGAAGACCGTGATGTGCCTGCGCGAGCCGTCGCTCGGCCCCTGCTTCGGCATGAAGGGGGGTGCTGCCGGCGGCGGCAAGGCCCAGGTCGTGCCGATGGAGCAGATCAACCTGCACTTCACCGGCGACTTCCACGCCATCACGTCGGCGCACTCACTGGCCGCCGCCCTCATCGACAACCACGTCTACTGGGCCAACGAGCTCAACATAGACGTGCGCCGCATCCACTGGCGCCGCGTGGTCGACATGAACGACCGGGCCCTGCGGTCGATCACCCAGTCGCTGGGCGGCGTCGCCAACGGCTTCCCGCGCGAGGACGGCTTCGACATCACCGTGGCGTCCGAAGTCATGGCGGTGTTCTGTCTCGCGCGCGACCTCGACGATCTCGAGGCGCGCCTCGGCCGCATCGTCATCGCCGAGACCCGCGACCGCAAGCCGGTGACCCTCAAGGACGTCAAGGCCACGGGCGCCATGACGGTGCTGCTCAAGGACGCCCTGCAGCCCAACCTCGTGCAGACCCTGGAGGGCAACCCCGCCCTGATCCACGGCGGCCCCTTCGCCAACATCGCCCATGGCTGCAACTCGGTCATCGCAACCCGCGCCGGGCTCAAGCTCGGCGACTACGTGGTCACCGAAGCCGGCTTCGGCGCGGATCTCGGGGCGGAGAAGTTCATCGACATCAAGTGCCGGCAGGCGGGCCTGAAGCCGTCCGCGGTGGTGATCGTCGCCACCGTGCGCGCCCTCAAGATGCATGGCGGCGTCTCGAAGAAGGAGCTCGGCTCCGAGAACCTCGGCGCCCTGGAGAAGGGCTTCGCCAACCTCGCCCGCCATGTCGCCAACGTGCGCAGCTTCGGCCTGCCGGTGGTCATCGGCGTCAACCACTTCTACGCCGACACCGATGCCGAGCACGCCAAGCTGAAGGAACTGTGCCGCGACCGGCTCCAGGTCGAGGCCATCACCTGCAAGCATTGGGCGGATGGCGGCGCCGGCGCCGAGGAACTGGCCCACGCCGTGGTGAAGCTGGCCGAGGGCGAGCAGAAGCCCCTGACCTTCGCGTACGAGACCGAGACCAAGCTCACCGACAAGGTCCGCACCATCGCGACGAAGCTCTACGGGGCCGCCGACATCCAGGTCGAATCCAAGGCCGCCACCAAGCTCGCCCAGTTCGAGAAGGACGGTTACGGCAACCTGCCCGTCTGCATGGCGAAGACCCAGTACTCGTTCTCCACCGACCCGAACCTGATGGGCGCCCCCGAGGGCCACGTCATCGCCGTGCGCGACGTGCGCCTCTCGGCGGGAGCCGGCTTCGTCGTGGTCATCTGCGGAGAGATCATGACCATGCCGGGCCTGCCGAAGGTCCCGGCTTCGGAGGGCATCCACCTCGACGCCAACGGCCAGATCGAAGGCCTGTTCTAGACTCGGACCGGACGGAGGTCCCGCGGGCCTCCGTCCGAACCCGACCGCATCCAAACCTTACTGCGCAGGCTTCGGCGCGGTCTCGGCGGGGGCGGCCTCGTTCGGGGCACCGGCCGGCATCGGCGGCAGCAGCACGTTCTTGGTGATATTGCCCTCGGGGCCGTACTCGCCGGCCACCGCGAGGCACGCCGTCTCGCGATTGAGTTGCATCTGGTTGGACATCATCGCGAAGATCGTCTGGACCCGGCCGCCGAACGGGCCGCGCGGGCCGACATCGGCGGCGCGCGTTCCCTGCTTCTCCAGGAGCTCCTCGAACTGTTCGGCACCGATGCGGTAGCCGCAGACATTGGCGGCGGCGAAGATGTAGGCGGCGAATTCCAGCGCCCGCGGCTGCGGGGCGTTGCGGATCTGGGCCTGCGCGACGGTCGGCAGGGCGAGCGCGAGGCTCAGGGCGAGAAGGGGGCGTACGGGCATCGGGCGTTTCCTCGGGGTGCGGCGGCTTCTTAAATTCCGCTTATGCGCCCGATCGAAATAGACCGCCCGCCCCACTCCTCCAAGGGGGCGCGTCCAAGGAGCCGAGCCCAAGGGGGCACGGCCGAGGGGGTACGTCCGAGCGGCCGCGTCGCTTCAGTCCAAACGCCAATCGATGGGCGCGACGCCCTGCGCCGTCAGCCAGGCATTCGCCGCCGCGAAGGGCTGGGAGCCGAGGAAATCCCGCTGGCGGTTCAGGGGCGAGGGATGGCCGGATTCGATGACGCCGTGGCGTGTGGTGTCGATGAGGGCGGTCCGCGCCCGGGCCTGCGCCCCCCACAGCAGGAACACCGCCGGCTTCGCCCGCTTCGAGACGGCTTCCACCGCCTGATCGGTGAGCGACGCCCAGCCGTAGCGCAGGTGAGCACCGGACTTGCCCTGCTCCACCGTGAGAGCCGAGTTCAGGAGCAGCACACCGCGGCGCGCCCACGGCGTGAGGTCGCCGGTCGTCGGCTTGGCCGGCGGGTCGGGGATTTCGGCCAGGATCACCTTGAGGGAGGCCGGCAGGCGCCGCGGGCCGACATAGGAGAAGGCCAGCCCGTTGGCATCGCCCGGCGTCGGGTACGGGTCCTGGCCGAGGATCACTGCCTTCACCTCGGTCAGCGGCGTCAGCGCCAGGGCGTTAAAAATGTTCTCCGGCGCCGGCAGCACGGTGACGCCCTCGGCGATGCGCTCATCGACCCGCATCGCCACGGTGTCGGCCGCGCCGCCTTCGAAGAACGGCAGGTCGAGCCAGGGCGAGCCCGAACGGCGAAAGCGCGCGAGGGCATCGGCGACGGGGCCTGAACTCATCGGCAGGGGATCCTCAACGCGTCAGGATGCGCCCCTCGGACGGAACGGACAGGGGCGCGTTGGTCCGGATGTAGGCCATCACCGCATTGGCGACGAGGGTGCCGTCGGTGCCGCCGACGAGGGTGCGTCCCTTGGACAGGGCGCCGTAGCCGTTGCCGCCATCGTACAGGAAGTTGTTCGAGCCCACGGTGTAGGTCCTGTCGGGGTCGAGGGGCACGCCCCCATGGCTCAGGGCGACGATGCGGGCCCCGACCGGGGCCGTCGGATCGACGGTGACGACGAGGCCCGAGACCTGCGGGAAGCGCCCGGCGGGACGGCCGAATTCCGAGACGCCCGTCTCCAGGAGGCCGCGGATCTGCGCGCCGGTGAGCGCGACGAGAACCGTTGTGTTGCCGAAGGGCAGTTCCAGCAGGATGTCGCGGCGCGTCAGCACCCGGCCGGCCGGGTACAGGGTGTCGCCCCGGATGCCGCCGCCGTTGACGATGGCCAGATCGGCTCCCGTGCTCGCCCGCACGGCATCGGCGACGAGGTTGCCGAAGCTGGCCTCCCGCGCGCGCACGGCGGCGATGCGGCTGTCGAGGGGCAGGCGCGTCTCGCCGACCGCGACGTCGAGTTCGCGCGACAGGTCCCCTTCGAGTCGCCGCACCACCGCCAGGGTCTCGGGGTCGGGAACGACGCGTGCCGAATCGTGGACGCGAAAGCTCGGGCGCCAGGTCACCGTCCGGGCTTTCCCCGATCCCGTCACTTGGACGGTCACGTCGATGGCGGTGACGAAATGGGCGTCGAAGCTCGATTCGACCATGACGGTCTGGCCGTCGTACCGGAGTGCCAGATCGTGGTCGTGGCCCGACAGCAGGATGTCGACGAGGCGGCCTGCGACGATGGCCTCGTCCGTCGCCCGGCCCGTGTGACAGACCCCGACCACGAGGTCGGCGCCCTCGGCGCGGAGCGTTTGCGCCTCGCGCGCCAGGGTTTCGAGTTCGGGGGCGAAGCGCAGGTCGCCCGACTGCGACTTGTCCGGCGTGCTGGCTAGCGCGATGCCGACGATCCCGACCCGGATGCCGCCCAGCGTCACGAGGGTCCGGTCGCGCACCCCGCGCAAGGGGCGCCCGGCGCCATCGCGCAGATTGGCGGCGAACACCGGAAAGTTCGCCTCGCCCATGCGCCGGGCGAAGATCGCAGGCCCGAAATCGAACTCGTGATTGCCCGGCACGAACACGTCGGGCGGCGCGATGTTGAGGAGTTCGACGATGTGGGCGCCCTGGTCGAAGCCCGACATCAGGGACGGGGAGAGCGTGTCGCCCGCATGGGCGTAGAGGAGCGGCACGCCGCGCGCGCGCTCGGCCTTCACGATGGCGTTGAGCCGGGCGAAGCCCCCGCGACCCTCGGTTTCCGACATCCGGTAGAGGTCGTTGACGAGGAGCAGGGTGAAGGTCGGCTCGGGCGCGGTGGAGGCCGCCCGGGCATCGTGTATCCCGGCGGCGAGGCCTGCGCCGACCCCGAGGCCGAAGGTCTGGCGGCGGCTGGGGCGCGGCATGGGGTCGGTCTCGGTGGTGGCGTCGGGAGACTTTCCTTCTAGGACAGCTCCCGCGACGCGACGACGACGGTTCTCAGCGGGCCACGAAGGTGTCGCGCACGGCCTTGGCGTTCCGGCGCAGCATCGGCCAGATCCAGGCGCCGGAGGCGAGGTAGGCCCCCGCCGGCATCGGCTTCAGGTCGATGGCGAGGCGCTCGGCGAGGCCCGGCACGGCCAGGGCCCCCATGGGCGCGTCCGTCTTGGCGTAGACCACCGTGGTGTCCTCGCGCCAATAGTCCGGATGCGGCACGAGGCCGGCCCGGCGCGCCGTGAGGTCGAAAGTCTCGCGCACGAAGCCGTGGACGTGGGCGAAGTGGAAGCGCTCGTGCGGCGGCTTGCCCGTCGCGGCCATGTTGGGCACGGCCGCGTAGAGCACCCCGTCGGGCTTCAGCCAGCGCGACAGGCGCGCCATGACGTCGGCGGGGTCGCGCAGGTGCTCCATGACGTGGTGGGTGGTGATCACGTCGAAATGCCCGGCCGGGAAGCGGGCATCGTCGGCATCGTCCAGCACCTCGACGCCGTGCTGCGTGCGGGCATAGTTGGCGTAATCCCGCCCTGGCTCGACGCCCACGGCCTCGCAGCCCTTGGCCCGCACGGCCGCCAGGAACTCGCCCGAGCCCGAGCCGAAATCGAGGACGCGGGCGCCGGCTTTCAGCTTCGGCACCAGGAGATTGGCGCGGAACGTCGCCTCGCGGGCCGAGCGGTTGAGGTGGTTGCGCGGGGGGCCGCCGGCGAAGGCGAGCTGATAATCGGCCCGGTAGGCCGTCGCGTAATAATCCGCCAGCTCCGCCGGGGTCGGCATCGGGTCCGTGCGGATGAGGCCGCATTGCTCGCAGGCGATGGAGCGCAGGGTCTTCAGGCGCCGGTCGGTCTCCGCCACCGTCACGCTGCGCGTCGAGCCGCAGAGATTGCAGGCGGTCGGGGCACCCGTATAGGGATAGCCGGTGAACGGCATGAAGTGGTTGAAGAAGTACCGGGGAGACGGCATGTCGCGCCCTAATCCATCGGGTGATGCTGGCAGGCCGCCTGCTCTAGATAGATATCCCCGTTTGCACAACTTTTCCGCCTCTGCGGCGATTCCGGAAACCCGATGACCGAACGCGTCGCCCCGACGTCCCTGCAGGACAGCATGCCGCTCCAGACCAGCACCGCACCGCTCCCCGCCGAGCATCCGCCCGTGCGCTGGGGCCGCATCGGCGTGCTCCTGACCAATCTCGGCACGCCCGAGGGCACGAGCTACTGGCCCATGCGCCGCTACCTCAAGGAGTTCCTGTCGGACCGCCGGGTGATCGAGGTGCCGCGCCTGATCTGGTGGCCGCTGCTCAACCTCATCATCCTGACGAAGCGCCCGGGGCCGAAGGGCCGCGACTACGCGAGCGTGTGGAACAACGAGCGCGACGAGGGACCGCTGAAGACCATCACCCGGGGCCAGGCCGAGGGTCTTCAGGCGGCCATGGGCGACCAAGTCGTGGTCGATTGGGCCATGCGTTACGGCAAGCCCGAGATGGACAAGCGCATCCAGGCGCTCCTCGACCAGGGCTGCGACCGCATCCTCCTCGTGCCGCTCTATCCGCAATACGCCGCCGCCACCTCGGCCACCGCCTGCGACCAGGCGTTCAAGGCCCTGATGAAGATGCGCTGGCAGCCGACCTTGAGGGTCTCGGCGCCCTATCACGACGATCCGGTCTACATCGACGCCATCGCCACCTCGATCCGCGAGGGGCTGGCCAAGCTCGACTTCGAGCCCGAGGTGATCCTGACCTCGTTCCACGGGGTGCCGAAGAGCTACCTCCTCAAGGGCGACCCCTACCATTGCCAGTGCGTGAAGACCGGCCGCCTCGTGCGGGAAGCCCTGGGCTTCTCGACGGACAAGATGCGCACCACCTTCCAGTCGCGCTTCGGCAACGAGGAATGGCTGCGCCCCTACACCGACGAGACCGTGCAGGAGCTGGCCAAAAGCGGGGTGAAGCGCATGGCCATCGTGGCACCGGGCTTCTCGGCCGATTGTCTCGAGACCCTGGAAGAGCTCGACGGCGAGAACCGGCACTATTTCGAGGACAATGGCGGCGAGCGCTTCGCCTACATCCCGTGCCTCAACGACGGCGCATTGGGCCTCAAGGTGATCGAGACCGTGGTCCGGCGCGAATTGCAGGGCTGGCTCTAGTCGCCACGGTCGATACGACGGTCGCCAAGCCGGATTCCGGTTGCTACGAGGGCGCGATGACGAGGCGGGCGGACCCATGATGAACCCGGAACCCGGCGGCGCGATAGCCGGCGGACGATCGCACGGCACGGCGCGCCTGCTCGCCCAGTTCGCGGATGCGGGCTACGGCGCCGTGACCCCGCCGGTGCTTCAGCCCGTGGAGCCGTTCCTCGAACTGTCGGGCGAGGACATTCGCCGCCGCATCTTCGTGACCCAGGATGCCGGCGGCGCCGAGTTGTGCCTGCGGCCGGAATTCACGATCCCCGTCTGTCGCCACCATCTCGCGCACGGCACCGCGGGACCGGCCGATTACAGCTATTGCGGGCCGGTGTTCCGCCTCGGGCGCGACGAGCCGGACGAATTCCTGCAGGCCGGCATCGAATCCATCGGCCGCACCGACGTTCCGGCGGCGGATGCCGAGGTCCTCGGCCTCGCGCTGGAGGGCCTTTCCTCCCTGGGCCGCAGCGACGTCGCCGTGCGGCTGGGCGACATGGGTCTCCTCGACGCACTCCTCGACGCGCTGGCCGTGCCCCCGGCCGCCAAGCGCCGGACCCTGCGGGCCATCGCGGCCGGCCGGTCGCTCGACGAGGTCACCAACGGCGTGCGCCAGGAGGATCCCCATGCGGGCCTCCTCGCGGCGATCCAGGGCCAGGACCCCAGGGGGGTGCGCGCCTTCGTGGAGGACGTGCTGTCCATCGCGGGCATCTCGCGGGTCGGCGGACGCAGCGCCGGCGAGATCGCCGAGCGCTTCCTGTCGAAGGCCGCCGCCCAGGCGAGCGGCGGCGCCGGCCTCAACCCGGAGAACCGCGCCCTCGTCGAGCGCTACCGCGCCATCGCGGGCGATCCCGACGCAGCGGCACTCGCCATGCGCGAGCTCATCCGCACGGCCGGCCTCGACCATCCGCCCCTCGAGGCGGCGCTCGGTCTGTTCGAGGAGCGCACGGGCTTCATGGCGGCGCGGGGACTGTCCGTCGAGCGCTTCGCCTTCTCGGGCGGGTTCGCGCGCAACCTCGACTACTACACCGGCTTCATCTTCGAGGTGACGGCGGCAGGCCCCTCCGGGCCGCCCCTCGTCGGCGGTGGCCGCTACGACGGCCTCCTGCAGCATCTCGGCAGTCCGATCCCGGTGCCGGCCGTCGGCTGCGCCGTCTGGCTCTCGCGGGTCGCCCCTTCCAACACCTCCCAAACATCCGACACTTCCCACCCGTGAGCCGGCGCCGATGACCGATCCCCTCGTCCTCGCCGTGCCCTCCAAGGGGCGCCTGCAGGAGAACGCCGCCGCCTTCTTCGCCCGCGCCGGACTGAAGCTCGCGCAGAACACCGGTGCTCGCGACTATCGCGGCAAGCTCGTCGGCGTGCCGGGCGTCGAGGTCCGCTACCTCTCGGCGTCCGAGATCGCGGCGCAACTGGCCTCGGGCGCGGCCCATCTCGGCATCACCGGCGAGGATCTCATCCGCGAATCCCTGCCCGAGGCGCGCGGCCAGGTCGAATTGCTGACCCCGCTGGGCTTCGGCCAAGCCACCGTCGTGGTCGCCGTGCCCCAGGCCTGGATCGACGTGCGGGCCATGAGCGACCTCGACGAGGTCGCGGCCGAGATGCGGGTGCGCCACGGCAAGCGCCTGCGCATCGCCACGAAATACGTGAACCTCACCCGGCGGTTCTTCGCCGAGCACGGGGTCGCGGATTACCGCATCGTCGAGAGTCTCGGCGCCACCGAGGGCGCGCCGGCGGCGGGCTCGGCCGAGATCATCGTCGACATCACCACCACGGGCGCGACGCTGGCCGCCAACGCCCTGAAGATCCTCGACGACGGGATCATCCTGCGCTCGGAGGCGAACCTCGTCGCCTCCCTCAACGCCGCCTGGGGCCCGAGCCCGCGCAACGCCCTGCGGGCCGTGCTCGGCCGCATCCAGGCCGAGGAGCGGGCCCGCACCACCCGCGAGGTCCGCGCCGCCATGCCGGACGACGGCGACATCGATCTCGCCGGCATCTCCGCCCTGCACGACGCCGAACTGCCCTACGGCGCCCCCGAGGGACGGGGCGAGATGGTGCTGCACTGCCCCGTCGACGCGGTGTTCGATCTGGCCGACGCCCTGGTGAAGGCCGGAGCCGGCTCGGTCAGCGTGCGCAAGATCGATTACGCCTTCACGCCGGACAACCCGCTGATGGACCGGCTTCTCGCCCGTTTGGGTTGAGGGCGCCTCAGAGCGGCCCCTGCTTGGCGAATTCCGAGAACACCGCCCGCAGGGTCTTCAGACGGGCGTCGTAGGCCTGCGTGAGACAGGCGACGTCCGCCTCGCAAGCGCGGCGCTCGGCGAGCCACGTTTCCTGGTCCTCGCGCAGCTTGGCATTGCCGCCCATGGGCAGCATGGCGCGCAGGATTTCGAAGCGGGTGGCCATCTCCACGTCGCGGTCGTTGAGGACGAGGGTGGCGCAGATGGCCTTCTCGTCGGCCGCCTCGGCCTTGTCGCACGGGAAGCTCGCGGCCTGCGCGGTCGTCGCGACGAGGGCCAGGGTCATCCCGGCGAGGGCAGCGGACAGGATCGGGGACATGGTGGTCCTTGAGGCGGGGTCAGGTCGCTGCGGGGGTGATGGGTTTGACGCTCAGCTGCAGCCCAAGGGCCTTCAAAACTCCCATCAACGTGGTGAGTTCAGGGTTTCCCTTGTCGGAGAGCGCCCGGTACAGGCTTTCGCGCGAACGCCCGGTCTCCCTGGCGATCTGAGCCATGCCCCGCGCGCGCGCGATATCTCCGAGGGTCGCCGCAAGCAGTGCGGGGTCGCCATCGTCGATGACGGCTTCGATGTAGAGTGCGATGCGTTCCGGAGTGTCGAGATACTCGGCCACGTCCCAGGGCTTCAGTTCGATGGTCATAGCTTTACCCTACCAACGATCATCGCAGTTCGCGCGCCAGCCGCTTCGCGGTCTCGATGTCCCGCGCTTGTGTTGATTTTTCGCCGCCGCAGAGAAGGATCGTGATGTCCGAGCCGGTCCGCCGGAAATAGACTCGATAGCCCGGTCCGTAATCGATCCGCATTTCACTGACGCCCTCACCGACCGGTTTGACATCCCCCGGATTGTCCAGTTCGAGCCGCCTGATCCGAACGGCGATCCGGGTCAGCGCGCGATCGTCGCGAAGGGCATCGAACCATGCGACGAAATTCGGATGCCGGAGAATAGTCGCCACGATCTTTTGTAGCTTTTAAGATACTCCCTTACAAGTAGACCAAGGGTAGGTCCGGCGGATCACCCCCACAGCCCCGGCTTCACCACCACCAGCACGACGATGGCGACCATCAGGAGGGTCGGTCCTTCGTTGAGCACCCGGTAGAACTTGTGGCCGCGCGTATTCCGGTCGGCGGCGAAATCCTTGACCATGCGGGCGAGCCAGCCGTGGATGCCGCTCATGGCGAGCACGAGGGCGACCTTCGCCTGGAGCCAGCCGGCGGCGTAGTAGCCGCTCTGCCAGACGAGGATCAGCCCGAAGATCCAGGTGGCGATCATGGCCGGCGTCATGATCGCCTTGAGGAGCCGCCGCTCCATCACCTTGAAGGTCTCGGACTGCGCCTGCGCGTGCGGTCCGGGCACCAGGGAGGCGTGGTAGACGAACAGGCGCGGCAGATAGAGCATCGCCGCCATCCACGAGATGACGGCGACGACGTGGAGCGCCTTGATCCAGAGGTAGAGGCCGTCCATCAGCCGCGAAGCCGCTTCAGCATCTGCTCGACATGGGCGATGGGCGTCTGCGGCGTGATGCCGTGGCCGAGGTTGAAGATGTGCGGCAGGCCATCCGTCGCCGCCAGCACGCCGTCCACGGCGGCGTCCAGGGCCGCTCCGCCCTCGATGAGGGTCTCGGGGTGGACATTGCCCTGGGTGACCGTGGTGGCCGGCACACGGCCCCTGAGCGCCGCCAGATCCACCGACCAGTCGACGCCCACGGCATCGGCCGCCGTCTCCGGCACCACACGGGCGTGGCCGTCGAGGCCCGAGCCCCGGGCGAACACGATGATCTTCGCGCCCGGCACCCGGGCGCGCACGCCGGCGATCATCCGGGCGATGGGCTGGAGCGACCAGCGGGTCAGGGCGTCGCGCGGGGTGCCCTCCGGCAGGGCGCTCTCGGCGACCTCGTTGACGGGCGCTTCCTCCGGTTCGGAGGCGCCGCGCACGTCGGGCAGCGACCCGGCATGGGATTCGAAGATCTGCACGGCGTCGGCCCCGGCCTCGAGCTGGCGCACGAGGTACTCGGTCTGCACGGTGACGAGACGGTCGATGAGCGCTTCGACGAGGGCCGTGTCGTGGCGGGCGAGCGCCCGCGACGGCGCAAGGTCGGGCGTGCCGCGCCCGCCGATCATGTAGCTCGCCACCGTCCAGGGCGCGCCGCAGAAACCCAGCAGCGTGGTCTCATGGGGAAGCTCGGCACGGAGCCGCCGCACCGTCTCGAAGACGGGGGCCAGATGCGAAAAGATCGCCGGATCGTCGGCCTGGCGCAGGCGCTCGAACTCGGCCCGGCCGGCGAGTGGATCGAGGCGCGGCCCCTCGCCCTCGACGAAGCGCACGTCCTGGCCGAGGGCATCGGGGATCACGAGGATGTCGGAGAACAGGATCGACGCCTCGAAGCCGAAGCGGCGGATCGGCTGGAGGGTGACCTCGGTGGCGAAATCCGGGTTGTAGCAGAGGTCGAGGAACGAGCCGGCCTTCGCCCTGACTTCCCGGTACTCGGGAAGGTAGCGGCCGGCCTGACGCATCATCCAGGCGGGGGGGCGCTTCTGCGCCTCGCCCGAGAGCACCCGCAGGACCACGCGGTCCGCCCCATCACCCTGGCTCATCCGATCTCCGACACCCAAATCCCGTGACCGGTATGTAGCACCGATGGCCCGGCTGTCTCCCCCTCGAAAACCGTTCTGATCTCCGCTCGAGGAGGTCGCGACGGATCGATCCCCACACGGCCCTTCTAAAAGGAAAGAGAGATTCTAGGACTCTGTTTTTTCTTTTAGAGGGCTGGATGACGGGAGTGGAAAAGCGTCCACAGGCCGTCCCCGCCGCCACGGCGTTAAGAGGGCTTTAACGGATTGCGAGCAATGTCCCGGATAGACGATGCCGGACAGTGCCTTGCGAGGCGGTCCGCGCGGCTGGGCGCCGGTCGGTCCCTGATTCTCCCAAAACCGCGTCCGGTCGACGTGCGTCGGACGGCGTGTGGACGCGAGAGTCGACAACACGGGGTGGGTCCCGCCTGGACCCCGGTGGCGAGCCGGCTTATCCACATTCATCGACTCCCCCAAGGCGCAAGCGGTGGACAAGGCCGGCACGCTCCTTGTCTCCTGATTCCGAGGAGACAGAGTTCTCGATGAGCCGCAGCTACTTCCACCTCCACCTCGTGTCGGATTCCACCGGCGAGACCCTGATCAACGTGGGCCGCGCGGCGGCCGCGCAGTACGAGGGCGTCTCGGCCATCGAGCACGTCTACCCCCTGGTGCGCTCGGGTCCGCAGCTCGAACGGGTGATCTCCGAGATCGAGGCGGCGCCCGGCCTCGTGCTCTACACCCTGGTCGGCCACGACCTCACCGAGCGCCTGGAGGCGGCCTGCCGCGAGACCGGCTCGCCGTGCCTGTCCGTGCTCCAGCCCGTGCACGCCCTGCTGCAATCCTACCTCGGCGCGGATTCGACGGCCCGACCGGGCGCGCAGCACATGCTCAACGCCGAGTACTTCAAGCGCATCGACGCCATGAACTTCACCCTGGCGCACGACGACGGCAATCTGCCCCTCGATGTCGACGAGGCCGACGTGATCCTGGTGGGCGTCAGCCGCACCTCGAAGACGCCGACCGCCATCTACCTCGCCAACCGCGGCCTCAAGACCGCGAACTTTCCCCTGGTGCCCGGCATGCCGCTGCCGGCCTCCCTGGAGAACGCGCGAAAGCCGCTCCTCGTCGGGCTGCTGGCAAGCCCCGAGCGCATCGTGCAGATCCGCCAGAACCGGCTCCTCAGCCTCAAGGCCGACGATTCCTCCCTCTACGTCGACCGCTCGGCCGTGGCCGACGAGATCGCGGCGTGCCGGCGCCTGTGCACCAAGCACCGCTGGCCGACCATCGACGTGACGCGCCGCTCCATCGAGGAGACCGCCGCGGCGATCCTCGACCTGCACCGCGAGCACCGGCTGAAGTTCATCGCCACCTGAGGGCGCGAACCAACGGGAACCCACGCGGGTTGACCCTGCGATCCGTCACTTCAGGATGCCCGATGCCCAACCGTCTCGCCTGCGCCGCCCTCTTCGCTCTGATCGTCGGCACGTCCGTCTCCCCCGCCGAGGCCGGCCGGGCGCAGGATTACCAGTACCGCAACAAGAGCCACAAATATTCCTGCCGGCCGCCTCTCAAGTTCGCGGCGGGCGCCTGCGTCGCCAGATGCCCGGGCGGGTTCCAGGACAACGGCCGGTACTGCCGCTTCCGCAGCATGCGCCGCTGAAATCGAGCGCATCTTGTCGAGGCGCGGCGATCCGTGACACTGGAGCGATGGATTCCCCCTCCCCGCTATGGCGCGGCGCCGCGCCGCTCCTCCTCGCCTCCACCAGCCCGACCCGGCGCGCGCTCCTCGCTGGGGCTGGCCTCACCGTCGAAACCGAAAGCCCCAGTGTCGACGAGCGCGCCATCGAGGCCGCTTGTGCGGGGCTCGCTCCGTCCGACCTCGCCCTGCGTCTCGCCCTCGCCAAGGCCGAGGCGGTGGCCGCCCGTGCGCCGGGCCGGATCGTCGTCGGGGCCGATCAGGTGCTCGCCTGCGACGGCGTCGTGTTCCACAAGCCCGCCGACGCGGCGGTCGCCCGCGCGCAGCTCGCGCGTCTCGCCGGGCGCACCCACCACCTGCATTCCGCCGTGGCCCTGATCGACGGGGTGCACGCGCCAGACACCTTCGTCGAGACGGCGCACCTCACCTTGCGGCCCCTCGATGCGGCGTCCATCGCGGCCTACGTGGCGCTCGCGGGACCCGGCGCCATGTCCAGCGTCGGCGCCTACCAGCTCGAGGGCCTCGGCATCCATCTGTTCGCGGAGGTCGCGGGCGACCACACCACCATCCTGGGCCTGCCCCTGCTGCCCCTGCTCGCCCGCCTGCGCGCCCGACGGCTCCTGGCGTTCTAGATGCCCGCTCCGGTCTCCGGCGGCCCGCGATGATCGGGTCCGTCCTCCTCGCCCTGGTGCCCATCGGCTTGCTGATCGCGCTGGGCGCCACATTGCGCCGCGTCGGCTTCCTCGGCGAGGGCTTCTGGCCCCAGGCCGAACGCCTCAGCTACTACGTGCTGCTGCCGTTCCTGATGGTGCACGGGCTCACGACGGCGCGGCTGGACGGCGTGCCGGTGCTGGCCCTGGTCGTGGTGCTGGTGGTCTCCACCTGCGCGGTCGCGGCGATCCTGCTCCTGGCGCGATCACGCCTCGGCTTCCAGGGGGCGTCCTTCACCTCGGTGTTCCAGGGCGGCATCCGCTTCAACAACTACGTCGGCGTCTCGGCGGCGATCGGGGTGTTCGGTGCGCAAGGGCTCGCCCTCGCGGCGGTGGCGAACGCCGCCATCGTGCCCACGGTGAACATCCTGTGCGTGCTCGTCTTCGCCCGCTTCGGCACCGGCGAACGGCCCGGACCGGCCGGCCTCGCCCGCCAGCTCGCCCTCAATCCCCTGGTGATCGCGTGCTTCGGTGGCATCCTCCTCCAGGCGTCGGGACTGCACCTCCCGCCGGGGATCGAGCCGATGCTCAAGGCGCTGGGGCAGGCGTCCCTGCCGCTGGGCCTGCTCTGTGTCGGAGCCGCCCTCGACCTGTCGGCGGCGCGGACCTGGATGCGCCCGGTCCTGGTGTCGTCGGCCGTCAAGTTCGTGCTGATGCCCGTGGCGACGGTGCTGGCCTGCCGCGCCGTCGGCCTCCACGGCCCCGCCGCCGTGACCGCCCTGATCTTCCAGGTTCTCCCCACCGCCTCGTCCTCCTACATCATGGCGCGCCAGCTCGGCGGCGACGCACCGCTGATGGCGGGGATCGTGGCGGTCCAGACCATCCTGGCCGGCCTCGCCATTCCGCTGGTCCTGACGGTGTTCCAGGGTTTCCTCGATTAGGCCTGGCTCGGCCGAGGCCATCGCGCGGACGGGACGACCGCGTCGTCATCCGCCCTGGATGGACCGACGGATCGCGGCTAAGGCCTCGTCGCGAGACGCCTCGCGCACAGGGTTTCTTCCCGGCCGCGACGGCGCCGCCGGGCAGCGCCACGGAGACCCCCATGGCCGGACACGACCACCCCCACGATCACGCCGGTCATGATCATGCGGGCCACGATCACGGGCATCGGCACAGCCACGGCGGGAGTCATCACGGCGGTGGCCATGGGGGTGGACACGTCCACGCCCCGGCCTCGTTCGGCCGGGCCTTCGCCATCGGCATCGTTCTCAACACCGGGTTCGTGATCGTCGAAGCCGGCTACGGCTTCGCCTCGCAATCCATGGCCCTCGTGGCCGATGCGGGCCACAACCTCTCCGACGTGCTCGGCCTCGTCGTCGCCTGGATCGCCTCGGTGCTGGTGAAGCGCGCTCCGAGCCCGCGCTTCACCTACGGGCTTCGCTCCTCCTCGATCCTCGCCGCCCTGTTCAACGCCGTGTTCCTGCTGGTCGCCACGGGCGCCATCATCTGGGAGGCGATCCTCCGGCTCCTGGCCCCCGAGCCCGTGGCGGGCGTCACCGTGATGGTGGTGGCCGGCATCGGTATCGTCATCAACGGCATCACCGCCTGGCTGTTCGCCTCCGGCAAGGGCAGCGACATCAACATCCGCGGCGCCTACCTGCACATGGTGGCGGATGCCGCCGTGTCCCTCGGGGTGGTGCTGGCCGGCCTCGCCATCGTGCTCACGGGAGCCGCGTGGATCGACCCCGCGGTCAGTCTCGCCATCGCCGGCCTCATCGTCTGGATGACCTGGGGCCTCCTGCGCGACAGCGTGATCATGGCCCTCTCGGCGGTGCCGCCGGGGATCGACCCGGAGGCCGTGCGCGGCTTCCTCGGTGCCCGGCCGGGGGTGTCGGCGCTCCACGATCTCCACATCTGGCCGATGAGCACAACCGAGATCGCGCTGACCGTCCACCTCGTCATGCCGGGAGGCCACCCGGGCAACGCCTTCCTGCTCGGCCTCGCCGAGGACTTGCGCAAGACCTTCGGCATCGGGCACGCGACGGTGCAGATCGAAGGGGCGGACGGCCCCGCCTGTATCCTGGCCTCGGAGGACGTGGTGTGACGAAGGCCTTCGTTGTCGGGCATCCCATCGCCCATTCGCGCTCGCCCCTGATCCACGGTCACTGGCTCGCCGAGCACGGGATCGCGGGGACCTACGCGCGCGTCGACGTGGCCCCGGACGCGTTCCCGGATTTCCTGCTGACCCTTCGCGAACACGGATTCGCGGGCGGCAACGTCACGATCCCGCACAAGGAGGCGGCCTCTCGCCTCGTAGACGAACTGACGCCGCGCGCGGAGAAGATCGGCGCGGTCAACACCGTGTTCTTCGACACGCACGGACGCCTGTGGGGGGACAACACCGACGCGCCGGGCTTCATCGCCCATCTCGACCGGAGTCTCGGCGCCGATTGGGTGGAGCGCATGGGCGGCGCCGCCCTTGTGCTCGGGGCCGGGGGCGCGGCCCGCGCCATCGTGGTCGGCCTGCTGGAGCGCGGCCTGAGCCGAATCCGGGTAGCCAACCGCACCCGCGCCCGGGCGGAGGCTCTCGTCGCCCTCGATCCAGAACGGGTCGCCGCCTGCGACTGGGCCGACCTGCCCGCCGCGCTCCCCGGAACCGGGCTTCTCGTCAACACCACCTCCCTCGGCATGGCGGGCCATGGCGCCCTCGATCTCGACCTGACGCCCCTGCCCGCCACGGCATGCGTCGCCGACATCGTCTACGTGCCCCTGGAGACGCCGTTGCTCGCCGCCGCCCGTGCCCGGGGCCTGGCCGCCGTCGACGGACTCGGGATGCTGCTGCATCAGGCGGTGCCGGGTTTCGCACGCTGGTTCGGCGTGCATCCGGCCGTGACGGCGGCCCTGCGCGAGCGCCTCGTCGCCGATATCGTCGGCCCAAAAGCCGGATCGAAGGCCGGTTCGTGAGCCGCCCCCTCGTCCTCGGCCTCACCGGCTCCATCGGCATGGGGAAATCCGCCACCGCCGCGATGTTTTCCGCACGCGGCGTTCCCGTCCACGATGCGGATGCGGCGGTCCATGCCCTCTACGCACCCGGCGGCGCGGCGGCCCACGCCATCGCGGGGGAATTTCCCGGCGTTCTGGCCCCCGACGGGTCCGTCGATCGCGAGCGGCTGCGCGGCGAAGTGCTCGGCCACCCGGAGCGCCTCGCCGCCCTGGAGCGGCTAGTCCATCCCCTGGCGCGCCGGGCCGGTGCCGATTTTCTCGCCGCCCACGCGCAGGCCCCCGTCGTCGTCCTCGACATCCCGCTCCTGTTCGAGACGGGCGGGGACGCGCGCTGCGACGCGGTCCTCGTCGTCACGGCGCCGGCCGAGGTTCAGCGCGAACGGGTGCTGGCCCGGCCCGGCATGGACGCGGCGACCTTCGCGTCGATCCTCGCCAAGCAGCTGCCCGACGCCGAGAAGCGCGCCCGGGCGGATTTCGTCCTCGATACCGGCCTCGGCTTCGCCCATGCCGAGGCCGAGGTCGATGCGATCCTGGACCGTCTGCGCGGGATGCCACCGCCGCCTTGAACCGGCCCGGTCTCCGGCGCATGGTCGTCGCGACCCCCGGCCCCATGGACCCCAAGCGATGCTGCGTGAGATCGTCCTCGACACCGAGACCACCGGCACCGACGCCAAGAACGGCGACCGCCTCATCGAGATCGGCTGCGTCGAGCTCATCAACCACGTGCAGACCGGCAAGGTCTTCCACAAACTCGTGAATCCCACCCGGCCGGTTTCCCAGGGCGCCTTCGGGGTGCACGGCATCTCGGATGCGATGCTGGCCGACAAGCCGCTCTTCGCCGACATCGTCGACGAGTTCCGCGACTTCTGCGGCGACTCCCCCCTGGTGATCCACAACGCGCCCTTCGACGTCGGCTTCCTCAACATGGAATACGCCCGCCTCGGCGCCGCGGCCCCACCGCCCATCGACCTCGCCGCCGTCATCGACACTCTGCAACTCGCGCGGCGCAAGCACACGGGCGCCTCCAACACCCTCGACGCCCTGTGCGTGCGCTACGGCATCGACACCACCCGGCGCACGAAGCACGGGGCGTTGCTCGATTCGCAGATCCTGGCGGAGGTCTATGTCGAGCTGCTCGGCGGCAAGCAGACCAGCCTCGGGCTCGCCGTCGCCGAAATTCCGGCCGAGACCGGGCCGGCGCTGGCCGAGGACGGTGCCCCCATCGGCCCGCGCCGCCTGCGCCACCGACTCACCCCGGACGAGAGCGCCCGCCACGCCGCCTTCCTCGCCACCCTCGGCCCGGCCTCCGTCTGGCGCGACTATCTCGGCGAAGACGGAACGGCCTGACCCATGCGCCTCACCCGAATCGACGACACCGTCTCGGTCGCGGGTCAGCCGGCCCTCGACGAGATCGCTGCGCTCGGACGCGCGGGCGTCACCACCCTGATCAACAACCGGCCGGACGGCGAGGAGCCCGGCCAGCCCGGCACTGAGGCCGAGGCCGCCGCCGCGCAGGAAGCGGGCCTCGCCTATCACCACCTGCCGGTGACGGGGGCCACCCTGGGGCGGCCCGAGATCGATGCGTTTCGCGCGAGCCTGCGGGCTGCCCCCGGTCCCGTCGTCGCCCATTGCCGCTCCGGCACGCGTTCCTTGACCCTCTACGCCCTCGCCGCGGTCCTCGACGGGCGCATGCGTCGCGACGCGGTGCTCGCCTTCGGCACCCGCCACGGCTTCGACCTGACGGGGGCCGTCGCCTGGCTCGATGCCAACGCACCCGACAGCTGAACCGTCCGCACCGATGGTGCAGTGCCCTCTCGGTTTCGGAGCCCCTCGGCCGCGGACAAAACAATATTCTCTTCTCGTCCGGGATCGAAGAGTGTTCGTCTTCGCTCTGGGGTATCTTTGAGGGAACGTTTCATTGACCGACGGGTGACCGTGGGACATCTTTTCGTGAACACAGAGTTGCTTCGAGCGACGCTGTCTGTCCTCCGAAAAGCTGTTCGATCGGAACATTCATGACCCGCCCCCGCATCGTCGGTTTCAGCGCGAACCTGCAGCGCCCCTCGAAGACGCGCAGCCTCGTCGAGGCTGTCGCCGCCCAGACCGAGACGCAGATCCAGGCCGAGATCCAGCTGTTCGACATGGTCGATGCCGGCACCGCCCTCGGCGCGGCCTGGTCGCGCCAGGACCTGTCCCTCCCGGCGCGCCGCATCGTCGAGGCCATCGAGGGCGCCGACGCCCTCATCGTCGGGTCGCCCGTCTACAAGGGCGCCTATACGGGCCTGTTCAAGCACCTGTTCGACCTCGTCGATCCGACGGCGCTCACGGGCAAGCCCGTGGCCATCGTCGCCACGGGCGGAGGCGCCCGCCATGCCCTCGTGGTCGAGCACGCCTTCCGGCCCCTGTTCGGATTCTTCGGGGCGCTCGCCCTGCCGACCGCCGTCTACGCGTCCGATGCCGACTTCACCGATGGGGCCCTGACGGATCCCGGCGTGCGCGCGCGGGTCTCCGATGCGGCGGGCCAGCTCGCGAGCCAGCTCATTCACGCCTCGGCCGCGCGTGGCGGCGTCCGTGCCGTGGCCGGCGCCGCCCGGTGATCCGAAGGCGGCCCCGCCCCGCATCGGCGCAGGCCTGACCCCGAGAAGCCCATCCGCGTCCGCGACGCCGTATGGGCGGTCCCTCCCAACGGCTGACATCCCATGGCAAGTCCCTCCCTTTCCGCGCCGCGGCTCTCCACGCGTCTGCGTGACGGCGCCGCCCAGCGCCTCGTCCCCTGGCTCCTGCCCCTCGGCATCGTGCTCGGCTGGCAGGCGGCGAGTTCGGCCGGCCTCGTCTCGACCCGGTTCATGCCGGCGCCCCTGGATGTGATCGCGGCGGGCTGGCAGCTCGGCCGCACGGGCGAACTCTGGGCCAACCTCTGGGTCAGCACCCTGCGGGCGCTGGCGGGCTTCGCCGTCGGCGGCGGCATCGGCTTCGCGCTCGGCCTCGCCAACGGCCTGTCGCGCGCCTCCGACCGGCTCACGGACACCACCGTGCAGATGGTGCGCAACGTGCCCCACCTGTCCCTCATTCCCCTGGTGATCCTGTGGTTCGGCATCGGCGAGGAGGCCAAGCTCTTCCTCGTGGCGCTCGGCGTGTTCTTCCCCGTCTACGCCAACACGCTGCACGGCATCCGCTCCGTCGATCCGCAGCTCGTGGAGATGGGCCGGGTCTACGGCCTGTCGTCGTGGAGCCTGTTCACCCGCGTGGTCCTGCCCGGCGCCCTGCCGTCGATCTTCGTCGGCCTGCGCTACGCGCTCGGCATCATGTGGCTGACCCTCATCGTTGCCGAGACCATCTCGGCTTCGTCGGGGCTCGGCTACATGGCCATGCAGGCACGCGAGTTCATGCTCGTCGATGTCGTGGTGCTGGCCATCGTGATCTATGCCGGCCTCGGCAAGCTCGCCGACGTGCTCACCCGCTGGCTCGAGCGCACCTGTCTCGCCTGGAATCCCGCCTACCGGACCGTCTGAGGCGCCGCCTCGCTCCAAGCCCTCGAAGAACTCCAACGGACCCGGCCATGACCGCCACCGCCCTGCGCGTCCACGACGCCGCGCCCGAAACCGTCCCCGTTCAGAAGCCCGCCGATCGGCCGGCGAAGGGTACCGCCCCCCGCGCCCGGCCGCCCGAGGCCACCGGCGGCCTCGCCGTCACCGTCCGCGACCTGTCGAAATCCTTCGACGGGCATACGGTCATCGCCGGCCTCGACCTCCATATCCCGGCCGGGCAGTTCGTGGCCGTCGTCGGCCGTTCGGGCTGCGGCAAGAGCACCTTGCTGCGCCTCATCCTCGGCCTGGAGCAGCCGAGCGCCGGCCGCGTCGTCCTCGAATCCGACGCCGTGCGGGCGCCCCCGAAGCGCATCATGTTCCAGGAGCCGCGCCTCCTGCCCTGGGCCAAGGTGGTGGACAACGTCGCGGTGGGCTTGGGCGAAACCGGCACCCGGGCCGAGCGCCGGGCGCGGGCCGCGAGCGCGCTGGCCGAGGTCGGCCTCACCGACAAGTCGGCCAACTGGCCCGCCACCCTGTCCGGCGGCCAGCGTCAGCGCGTGGCGCTCGCCCGCGCCCTCGTCTCCCGCCCCGGCCTGCTCGCCCTCGACGAGCCCCTCGGGGCCCTCGACGCCCTCACCCGCATCGACATGCAGGCGATGATCGAGGCGATCTGGCAGGCACAGGGCTTCACCGCCCTCCTCGTCACCCACGACGTCGCCGAGGCCGTGGCCATGGCCGACCGCATCCTCGTCGTCGAGAACGGGCACATCGCCCTCGACGTGAAGGTCGACGTGCCCCGCCCGCGCCGGCGCGGCGACCCGGACCTCGCGGCCCTCGAAGGCCGCATCCTCGACCATCTGCTTCAGAACCAAGCGCCGGCCTGAGCCGGGCATCCTGCAGAACCAAGCGCCGGCTTCGGCCGCGCTTTCGCCCCTCATCCGAAAGAGTTTCCCATGACCGGTCAGACCGACGTCCTCTGGTTCCTGCCCACCCACGGCGACGGCCGCTACCTCGGTGCCCAGGAGGGCGCGCGCGCAGTCACGCTGCCGTATCTCCGCCAGATCGCGCAGGCGGCGGACGAGCTCGGCTATTATGGCGTGCTCCTACCCACGGGCCGCTCGTGCGAGGATTCCTGGGTGGTGGCCTCCGCCCTCGTCCCCCTGACCCAGCGCCTGCGCTTTCTCGTCGCCGTGCGCCCCGGCCTGCAGGAACCGGCCGTCGCCGCCCGCATGGCCGCCACCCTCGACCGGATCTCCGACGGCCGCCTCCTCATCAACGTGGTCACGGGCGGCGATCCGGTGGAGCTGCGCGGCGACGGCGTGTTCCTCGATCACGACGAGCGCTACGTCGTCACCGACGAGTTCCTGCACATCTGGCGCGGGCTGATGTCCGGCGAGACCGTCAGCTACGAAGGCAAGCACCTCAAGGTCGAGGAGGGCCGGGTGATCTTCCCGCCCGTGCAGAAGCCCTACCCGCCGCTGTATTTCGGCGGCTCCTCCCCCGCCGGCATCGAGGTCGCGGCCGAGCATTGCGAAGTCTACCTGACCTGGGGCGAGCCCCCGGCCGGCGTGGCCGAGAAGATCGCCAAGGCCAGGGAGGCCGCCGACCGGAAAGGCAAAACATTCTCGTACGGCATCCGCCTGCACGTCATCGTCCGCGAGACCGAGGGCGAGGCCTGGGCGGCCGCCGAGAACCTGATCTCGCGCCTCGACGACGAGACCATCGCCAAGGCGCAGGCCACCCTGAAGCGCCAGGATTCCGTCGGCCAGAGCCGGATGATGGCGCTCCACGGCGGCGACCGCACCAAGCTCGAGGTCTCGCCCAACCTCTGGGCCGGCGTCGGCCTCGTGCGCGGCGGCGCCGGCACCGCCCTCGTCGGCTCCGCGGATCAGGTCGCCGACCGGATGAAGGAGTATATCGATCTAGGCATCGATCGCTTCATCCTGTCGGGCTACCCGCACCTCGAGGAAGCCTACCGCTTCGCCGAACTCGTGTTCCCGAAGCTCCCCTTGCGCGCCACCACCGGCGTCGCCCCGAGCAACGCCCGCAACGACGGGCCCTTCGGCGAGGTGATGGCCAACGACATCGTGCCCCGCCGGGTGTCGGCGCACTGAGGACGCACCTCTCTTCCCCTTGCGGGGAGGGATCGAGGGTGGGGGTGGTTCCGCCGGCCTCCGCACAGTGAAGTCCTGGCTCGATGAGGAGCGCCCGGCCACCCCCACCTCCGACTCCTCCCCGCGAGGGGGAGGAGCGCGCTTCCGGTGTCCACCGAATCCCGTCCCCTCCCCCTGTCGGAAGAACGTCCATGCCACGCGCCACCACCCATGCCCTCGTCGCCCCGAGAGTCCCATCCGTCGGCGCCTGGGCGTGGTTCGCCGCCGCCCTCTCGTTCCTGATGCTGTTCACCCTCCAGGCCCGGGCCGACGAGAAGGTGATCCGGATCGGCTACCAGAAGTACGGCACCCTCGTGCTCCTCAAGGGCAAGGGCCTGCTGGAGGAGCGTCTGAAGCCGCTCGGCTACCGCGTGACGTGGTCGGAATTCCCGTCGGGCCCGCCCCTGATGGAAGCGCTCAATGCCGGAGCCATCGATTTAGGCTCGGCCGGCGAGGCGCCGCCGATCTTCGCCCAGGCCG
Organism: Methylobacterium sp. Leaf100; assembly: GCF_001422845.1. NCBI lineage: Bacteria > Pseudomonadati > Pseudomonadota > Alphaproteobacteria > Hyphomicrobiales > Methylobacteriaceae > Methylobacterium > Methylobacterium sp. Leaf100. The sequence goes on from NZ_LMMW01000056.1 coordinate 113,046, forward strand.
CGAGCCGCGATCTCGTCTACGTCGCTCACGAGCCGGCCGCGCCGCGGGGCGAAGCGATCCTCGTCGCCGCCGACAGCCCGATCCGCACCGTGGCCGACCTGCGCGGCCGGACCATCGCCCTCAACAAGGGCTCCAACGTCCACTACTTCCTCGTGCGTGCCCTCGAAGCGGCGGGCATCCCCTACGATGCGGTGAAGCTCGCCTTCCTCGGACCCGCCGACGCGGCGGCGGCCTTCGCCCGCGGCTCCGTCGACGCCTGGGCGATCTGGGACCCCTACCTCGCCTCCGGCGAGCGGGCGACGGGCGCACGCACCCTCGTCACCGGTGAGGGCCTCGTGCCGAACCGGCAGTTCTACCTCTCGCGCCGCCCCTTCGCCGACGCCGCCGTCAACCGCGCCGTCCTCGACACCACCCTGGCGGCCATCGGGACCATCGACGCCTGGGCCAAGGACAACACCGATGCGGTCGCGGCCGAACTCGCGCCGTCCGTGGGCATCCCGGCCCCGATCCTCACCGTCGCCCTCAAGCGCCTCACCTACGGGGTCACGCCCCTCGACGCCGGCACCGTGGCCGACCAGCAGGCCGTGGCCGACACCTTCCACCGCCTCGGCCTGCTGCCGAAGCCCCTGGTGGTCTCGGACGCCGTGTGGAAGCCCGGCAGCTAAAACCCGAATCCACACGGAGTGACGACGAAACGCGAAAGGGCGGGGGGATGCGTCCCCCCGCCCTTTCGCTTGGCATCGTTCACCGAGGCGGTGCCCTAGTAGTGCCGCGCCAGGACTTCGCGCACCCGCGCGACCATCTCGGCCTCCGGCACCGAGAACTGCGCCGGCCGGGCGGCCTTCCACTCGGCGTTGCTGCTGATGCCCTCGGCGGCCTTGGCGCCCTCGATGAGGTCCTTGATCTGGACCTCGCCGGCCTCGCGCTCGTTCGAGCCCTGGATGATGGCGCAGGGGGAACCCCGCCGGTCGGCGTACTTCATCTGCGCCTTCATGCCCGAGCCACCGAGGTAGAGCTCGGCCCGGATGCCTTCGCCGCGCAAGGCCGCGACGAGGCGCTGGTAATCGGCGATGTTTTCACGATCCAGCACCAGCACGACCACGGGGCCGGGCTTGCTTGTGCCCTCCAGCAACGGGCTCCCGGTGAGCTGGAGCGCCGAGAACAGGCGCGAGACGCCGATGGAGAAGCCGGTGGCCGGCACCGGCTCCGAGCGGAACCGCCCGACGAGACCGTCGTAGCGCCCGCCGCCCGCCACCGAGCCGAAGCGCACGGTCTGGCCGTCCTCGTTCACGACCGGGAAGGTCAGCTCCGCCTCGTAGACCGGGCCGGTGTAGTATTCGAGGCCGCGCACCACGCTGGGGTCGGCGCGGATCCGGTCGAAGCCGTAGCCGGCCGCCGCGCACAGGCGCATCATCGCGTGGAGTTCGGCGATCCCCTCGCGGCCGGTCACCGAATCGCCCACCACCTCGGTCCAGGTGCCGAAGAACTGTTCCCAGAACGCCATGCGGTCGGCGCCCTCCACGGGGGCGGACTGGAACGAGACGTAGGCGAGGATGCGCTCCACCGCCGCCGCATCGAGGCCGGCGCCCTTGGTGAAGTCCCCGCTCTCGTCCTTGCGGCCGGCACCGAGAAGGTCGCGCACGCCGTCGGGCCCGAGGCGGTCGAGCTTGTCGATGGCGCGCAGCACGGTGAGGCGCTGGCCCGCCTTGTCGGCGCCCGCGAGGCCGATGGCCTCCATGACGCCGTCGAGCACCTTGCGGTTGTTCACCTTGACGACGAACTGGCCGGTGAGCCCGAGCTTCTCCAGGGTGTCGGCCATGAGCATGCAGATCTCGGCATCCGCCGCGACGGTGCCGGCCCCGACGATGTCGGCGTCGAACTGCATGAACTGGCGGAAGCGCCCCGGGCCGGGCTTCTCATTGCGGAAGACGTAGCCGGCGCGGAAGCTGCGGTAGGGCTTGGGGATGGAATCGAAATGCTCGGCGACGTGGCGGGCCAGCGGCGCCGTGAGGTCGTAGCGCAGCGACAGCCAGGATTCGTCGTCGTCCTGGAACGAGAACACGCCCTCGTTCGGCCGGTCGAGGTCGGGCAGGAACTTGCCGAGCGCCTCGGTGTATTCGACGAACGGGGTCTCGAGGGCCTCGAAGCCGTAGAGTTCGAAGCTCTGGCGGATCGTCTCCAGCATCCGGTGCTGGGCGGCGATCTCGTCCGCGCGGCGGTCGACGAACCCGCGCGGCAGGCGCGGCTTCAGGGTGTCGGCCTTGTTTGAATCGGCCTTGGCCATGGTGGTTTCGCTCTGCGGACGGCTTGAAAGGGTTGCGCGGGCTCTATCGCGGGGGGACCGGGGCGGCAAGCGCGGCCGGCATCACGAGCGCGGCCGGCACCCGGACCGAGTGCGGCGCCGATCTACAGCTTCAGGGCGAGGAGCGCGCAAAGGCTCAGAATCGCGATGGGGATCTGGAGCGGACGCAGGCGCGCGAAGAACAGGGGCGCTTCGCCCCGGCGCGCCGCGATGGGATCGAGCACGGCGATCCCGGCGAATCCGACGATGAGCAGAATGAGCGCGGGGCCGGTCGCGCCGCCGGTCGTGAGCACGAGGGCGCAGAAGCCGAGGAGGAACAGGGCCAGCATCGTGGCGATCTGGACCCAGGTCGGACCGCCCTCCGTGCGGAAGCTAAGGCCGCGCCGGACGCCGGAGAGGAACAGCAGGATCGCGCAGCCCCACAGGGTGGTGAGGGACAGAGCCAGCTCGCCCCAGACCCCGCCGAGCCACCACGCGGCCGCCGCGCCCGCTGCGAAGGGCAGCATCGGTCCGTAGCCGAACACCACACTGAGCCACGGCACGGCCCCGGGCTCGGAGACGGTCAGTGTCCGGTTCTCCTGGTCCGTCATAGGCCCCTCCTGCGCGAAAGGCGGGTAACCGGCCGGGCGTCGTGCTGTTCCAGCTTCATTCCGGCACAGGACCACGGTCTGCGACGGGGACGATACGGCAAAGAAAAGCCCCGGCCGTGAGGCCGGGGCAAAGAGCGTTCGCTCGACGAAGTGACGTCGGGGAACCGCTCGGGCTCAGGACGAGAGCGGGCCGGTCTCGGCGCCTTGCGCTTCCATCGCCTTCTGGCGGTAGAGGCCGACGAAATCGATGGGGTCGATGTAGAGCGGCGGGAAGCCGCCATTGCGCACGGCCTCGGCGACGATCTGGCGCGCGAACGGGAACAGCAGGCGCGGGCACTCGATCATCACGGCCGGATGCAGCTGGTCCTGCGGGATGTTGCGCATGCGGAAGATGCCGGCATAGGTCAGCTCGAACGCGAACAGCACCTCGGTGCCGGTCTTGGCGTCGCCCTCCAGGGTCAGCTCGACCTCGAAGTCCTCTTCGGCGAGCTGCTTGGCGTTGACGTTGACCTGGATGTTGATCTGCGGCGCGGATTCCTGGGGCTGAAGCGAGCGCGGGGCGTTCGGATTCTCGAAGGAGAGATCCTTGGCGTATTGCCCCAGGGCGTTGATGGCGGGGAGCTGGTCCTCGGCCTGCGCCGTGGCGCCACCGTTCCCGTTCGGTGCCGATGTGTCGGCCATGGCGTTGTCGTCCTTCTCAAGAGCCCTGGGGGCGCGATCCTTGGGAGCACATGCGGGCCGGCGACCGAGCCAGTTCTTGTGTGCTTGCGACGGTTGCGACCACCCATCCGGTGCGAGAGCGCGCTATCATGCCCATCCGGTGCGAACAAGGCGCCGGCGGGCGGCGGCTGGAACCGGGCCGGGCACGCACCATATCCCGGACAACGCGGCAGGCCGAGAACGCACCACGGCGTTGCGGCGGGCGCGCTCGACGGGTCGGGTTGAACGACCCGGCTCGCTCCCGGCGCGGGCCTCGGCTAAGAGTGCTGGCAAAACTCCCGCCCATGGCCGGATCCATGGTTGGATCGGGCTCCGGGCGCGACGGTGCGACGGAAGTTTGGTGCGGGAGTTTGGTAACGGACTCGCAACGCGCGGGATGCGGGGTTTCCGGAGCCCCTCGAACTTCAGCTGTCGTGCGACGGCCACGATCAGGATCGGTGATGCAGGACTCCTTCGACTTGACGACCTTGATCTTCCTCGCCCTGGCGGTGTTCGTGATCTGGCGGCTGCGCTCGGTGCTCGGCCAGAAGACCGGAGCGGAACGCTCGCCGTTCAAGCCCGTGGACCGCAGCCGCACGGAGCCCCCGGCCAACCGGACGGAGGGCGACAACGTGGTTCGCCTGCCCGGCGCCGACCGTGCGCCGGCCGACCGGAGCCAAGCGGCACCCAAGGCGGAGGTCCGCGACTGGCGCGGCATCGCCGAGCCGGGCTCGGCCATCGCCAACGGCCTCGAAGCGGTGGTGCAGGTGGAGCCCGGTTTCGATCCGCGCGGCTTCGTCGAGGGTGCCAAGTCGGCCTACGAGGCCATCGTGATCGCCTTCGCCAAGGGCGACCGCAAGACTCTGCGCAGCCTGCTCTCGCGGGAGGTCTGCGAAGGCTTCGAGCGCGAGATCGACGCCCGCGAGGGCCGGAAGGAAGTGGTCGAGACCACCTTCGTCTCCCTCGACAAGGCCGAGATCGTCGCCGTCGACGTGAAGAACCGCGTCGCCCAGGTGACGGTACACTTCCTGTCCCACCTCATCACCGCGACCCGCAACGCGCAGGGCCAGGTGATCGACGGCAGCGCCGAGACCGTGGTGGAGGTGCCCGACGTGTGGACCTTCGCCCGGACGCTCGGCACCCGCGACCCGAACTGGCAGCTCGTCGCCACCGAAGCCGGCGCCTGACCCCTCCGGACCGCGTGCGACCACTCGCCCTCGGCGCGGCCTTGGCCGCCCTCGCCCTCTGCCCTCCCCTCCCCGGCTCGGTCGCCCACGCGGCCGAGCCGCTGCGCTTGGGCGGAAGGGTCTTGGGCGGAGCGGTGCTGGAGGGGGTTGACCTCGCGCGCCTGCCGGGCTTTCCCGGTCCCGATCCGGTCCGTGCCCTCGAAGCCTTCCGCCGGACCTGCGCGGCGGCCCCCGTCCCGATGGCGCCGTCGGTCGCCGGCGATGCGGGCGATCTCGCGGCGGCCTGCGCCCGCGCCGCCGCCGTCCCGCCCGAGGGCGCGGCCGCCTTCTTCGCTACGGCGTTCGACGCCTACCGGATCGTCCGCCCCGCGGTTGACGGCGTTCCCGAGCGCCGGGCGGGATTCCTGACCGGGTATTTCGAGCCGGAACTCACGGGCTCGTCCGTCGCGGCTCCGGGCTTCACCGCGCCCGTCCTCGCCCGGCCCGACGACCTCGTGAGCCTGGAGCCCGGCGAGATCCGAACGGGCCTCGATCCGGCGCTCCGCGCCGCGCGCCGGACGGAGACGGGGCTGGCCCCCTATCCCACCCGCGCCGCCATCGAGGACGGAGCCCTGGGGGAGGTCGCCAAGGCGCTGCTCTGGCTCGACCCCGTCGACCTGTTCGTGCTGCAGGTCCAGGGGTCGGGGCGGGTGCGCCTGACCGACGGCCGGACGGTGCGGGTGCTCTATGACGGGCGCAACGGCCGGCCCTACACCTCCATCGGCAAACTCATCGTCACCGAGGGCCACCTGCCCCTGGACGGCCTCACCCTGGCGCGCTGGACGGGCTGGCTGCGGGACAACCCCGAGACGGCCCGCCGCCTGATGCGCCGCAACGAATCGTACATCTTCTTCAAGCTGGCGCCCGTCGAGGACCCGTCGCTCGGCCCCCCGGGGGCCGCCGGCGTCGCGCTGAGCCCCGGACACAGCCTCGCGGTGGATTCCACCCTGTGGCGCTACGGCCTGCCGTTCTGGCTCGAAGCCGCCGGCGATTCCCGGACCGCGCGCCTCGCCATCGCGGCCGATACCGGTTCGGCCATCGTCGGCCCGGCCCGGGGCGATCTCTACCTCGGCACCGGCGAGGCTGCGGGTGTCGCCGCCGGCAACCTGCGGGCGACGGCCGGCTTCGTCGTGCTGCTGCCCCGTTCCGGCGAGGCCAAGGCCTTTCCCGAGGTCCCCCCGAAGGCCCCCGCCGAGGTCCCCCCGAAGGCCCCTGCCCTCGCCCCGACCCAACCATGAGACTCCCCCGCCGACCCCGTGGCCTCTCCGGCGAGGACGCTTACCTGTGGGGTGAGATCGCCCGCCTGATCACGCCCCTGCGCGCGAAGTCCAAGCCCAAGCCGAAAGCGCCGGACGCCAATCCGCCCGCCACGCCGCTGCCGAAGGCCGGTGCGAAGCCGGCTCACAAGCCTTCGTCCGCGACGCCTGCGAAGCCGGCCGTGAAGCCGCCGGCGAAACGCGTCACCCTGAAACCCAATCCGCCTCCGGCCCTCCCCGCTCCCGTCGTCGCCCCGCCGGCCGCGGCTCCCGCCCTGGCGCCCGGGCTCGAGCGCCGCGTCCGTCTCGCTTTTCGGCGCGGTGCGCTCCAGGTCGATGCCCGGATCGATCTCCACGGGATGTACCAGGCCCAGGCCCACGGCGCGCTGACCGGGTTCCTCATGCGGGCACGGGCAGCCGGCCACACCCATGTGCTCGTCGTCACGGGCAAGGGTGGGATGGATTACAACGACGCCTTCTCGGAGCGCGGGGTCCTGCGCCGCAGCGTGCCGCATTGGCTGCGCGCGCCCGAGCTGCGCAGCATCGTGCTCGGTTTCGAGGAAGCGGCCCGTCACCACGGCGGAGCCGGGGCCCTCTACGTTCGCCTGCGCCGCCGCTGATAGGCGCGTCCCGGGGGCGGGTCGTGCCGGTCCCGGTTGAGGGCTTGAGAAAAATCGAGAATCACGATAGGGCTGAACTCCCTCCTCGTTATGCCGTGCTGCATCCCGTGAGCCCCAAGGCTCCCTCAAGACGATGCGCGGAGCCGTCCCCCTTCGACGCTCCGACCAAAGGCGCCTTCACCGCGCCCGGCGACTCCATCCCAGAATGCATTCCGCCCTTCCGTCCGTCCTGCCGCGGTTTTGAATTCCCAGGTTTTGAATTCCCATGACAGCCTCATACGACGCCCTTGAACCCGTGGATTCGCTGGCCGAGGGCGGCCTTGCCGCCGCCGATCTCGATAGCAAGCGCGAGGTCAAGCTCCAGGATCTCAAGTCGAAGACGCCGACCGACCTGATCGCTTTCGCCGAAGAGGTCGAGGTCGAGAACGCCTCGACCATGCGCAAGCAGGAGCTGATGTTCGCCATCTTGAAGCAGCTCGCGGCCAAGGAGGTCGAGATCATCGGCGCCGGCACCGTCGAAGTGCTGCAGGACGGCTTCGGCTTCCTGCGCTCGTCCGATTCGAACTACCTGCCGGGTCCCGACGACATCTACATCTCGCCGACCCAGATCCGCCGATTCGGCCTGCGCACGGGCGACACGGTGGAGGGGCCGATCCGGGGTCCGAAGGACGGCGAGCGCTACTTCGCCCTGCTCAAGGTCAACACGATCAACTTCGAGAACCCGGAGAAGATCAAGCACAAGGTCCACTTCGACAACCTGACGCCGCTGTTCCCGACGCAGCGCTTCAAGCTCGAACTGGACAATCCGCCGAAGAAAGATTTCAGCCCTCGGATCATCGACATCGTCGCCCCCATCGGTAAGGGCCAGCGCGCCCTGATCGTGGCGCCGCCGCGCACGGGCAAGACCGTGCTGATGCAGAACATCGCTCAGTCGATCACCATCAACCACCCGGAATGCTACCTCATCGTGCTGCTCATCGACGAGCGCCCCGAGGAAGTGACCGACATGATCCGCTCGGTGAAGGGCGAGGTCATCGCCTCGACCTTCGATGAGCCGGCCACTCGTCACGTGCAGGTGGCCGAGATGGTGATCGAGAAGGCCAAGCGCCTCGTGGAGCACGGCCGCGACGTGGTCATCCTGCTCGATTCGATCACCCGCCTCGGCCGGGCCTACAACACCGTGGTGCCGTCCTCCGGCAAGGTGCTGACCGGCGGCGTCGACGCCAACGCCCTACAGCGGCCGAAGCGCTTCTTCGGTGCCGCCCGCAACATCGAGGAAGGCGGCTCGCTCTCGATCATCGCGACCGCCCTCATCGACACCGGCTCGCGCATGGACGAGGTGATCTTCGAGGAGTTCAAGGGCACCGGCAACTCCGAGATCATCCTGGACCGCAAGGTCTCGGACAAGCGCATCTTCCCGGCCATCGACATCACCCGCTCGGGCACCCGCAAGGAAGAGCTCCTGGTTCCGCCGGACTCGCTCAAGAAGACCTACGTGCTGCGCCGCATCCTCAACCCGATGGGCGTCACCGACGCCATTGAGTTCCTCATGGACAAGCTGCGCCAGACCAAGAGCAACAACGACTTCTTCGACTCGATGAACACCTGAGCTTTTCGAGAAGGCCCCCTCCTTTCCTTTGGCGTGGGAGGGGGCCGAAAAATTCGTTTCGTTCCGACCGAGTGCCAGACCGACCCGGCACGCAAGTCAGTGTTAAAAAACAACGAATTCCGCCGGAAACTATATCTCTTGCCGGCTTATGAAATTAGCCACTAAGCTGTGACTGCCCGGTGATGGACCAGCCCCCCACGATCTTCGCGCCGGCGAGTGGCTTCGGCCGCGCTGCTGTCGCGGTGATCCGGATCAGCGGCCCCGCCTCCGCATCGGTCCTGATCCGCCTGTCGGGCTCCCTCCCCGCTCCCCGTCGCCTCGTCCTGCGAACCCTGCAGGCGCCGCAAGTGCAGGAGACCTTGGATCAGGCCCTCGTCGTGTGGATGCCGGGACCCGGCACGTTCACGGGCGAAGACATGGCCGAACTCCATCTCCATGGCGGTCCGGCCGTCCGCGCGGCGGTGCTGGGTGCTCTTGCGGCTCTTCCCGGATGCATTCCGGCCGAGCCGGGAGCCTTCACCCGGCGCGCCTTCCTCAACGGTCGCCTGGGTCTCACCGAGGCCGAGGGCATCGCCGACCTCATCGACGCCGAAACCGAAGCCCAGCGCCGCCAGGCCCTGCGCCAACTCGACGGTGCACTCGGTCGTCGGGTCGCGGCGTGGCGCGACCGCCTCATCGATCTCCTCGCCGGCGTCGAAGCCGCCCTCGATTTCTCCGACGAGGGCGATGTCGACGACGATGCCCTCGACGCCGCCCTGTTTGCCAAGGCCCGGGTGATCCGCGATGCCATCGCCGCCGCCCTCGATGACGGGGGGCGCGGCGAGCGCCTGCGCGACGGCTTCACCGTCGTCCTCGCCGGTCCACCGAACGCTGGCAAATCCACCCTGCTGAATGCCCTCAGTCGGCGTGACGCGGCCATCGTCTCCCCGGTTCCCGGCACGACCCGCGACGTCATCGAGGTACGCTGCGATCTCGGCGGCTTGCCGGTTCTCTTGATCGATACGGCGGGCCTGCGCGAGGCCGGCGACGCCCTCGAAGCCGAGGGCATCCGCCGGACAAGGGCTCGCATCGCCCAAGCCGATCTCGTGCTTCTCCTGGCGGAGGCCGGTTCGACCTCCGACATGACCGATCTGTCCGTTCCGATGCCCCCGGTGCTTCGGGTCCAGACGAAGGCTGATCTGTCCGAGGGTTCGCGCTCCGCCGAGGGCCACGTCATCTCGGCGATGACCGGCGAGGGGCTCGACACCCTTCTCGATGCCATCGAACACCATGCCTCGGTGTCGATCGGGGGCGAGGCCGCGCTCATCACGCGCCAGCGGCACCGGGAGGGGCTGACGCGCTGTCGCGATCACCTCGACCGCTTGGTGCAGGGCGCTGTCCTACCCGAACTCGCCGCGGAAGATCTGCGTCTCGCCGTGCGGGCCCTGGGCGAGGTTGCGGGTCAGGTCGGTGTCGAGGAAATGCTCGATCGGCTGTTCTCCGGGTTCTGTATCGGAAAGTAGACAGGCCCGCAGTTTCACGTGAAAAACCGCCGGAATCGTTGACGGTGGCGCGCTCGGGCGCGTACTCCAGCGCCATGCTCCATTTCGTTCTGCCCTATGACGTGATCGTCGTCGGCGGTGGTCACGCCGGCACCGAAGCCGCCGCCGCTGCCGCACGGTTCGGTGCCCGCACGGCCCTGGTGACCCATAGCGCCGCGACCATCGGTGCGATGTCCTGCAACCCCGCCATCGGCGGGCTCGGCAAGGGGCATCTCGTCCGGGAAGTCGATGCCCTCGATGGTCTCATGGGACGGGTCGCCGACGCGGCCGGGATCCAGTTTCGCCTGCTCAACCGGCGTAAGGGACCGGCCGTGCGCGGCCCACGCACCCAGGCCGACCGCAAGCTCTACGCCGCCGCCATGCAGGCCGCCATCGCCGAGACGGCGAACCTCACGGTGATCGAGGGCGAAGTCGGCGACCTCACCGTTCACGACGGCCGAGTCGTGGGTGTCGTCCTGGGGGATGGACGTGCCCTCCCCTGCGCCGCCGTGGTGCTGACCACCGGCACCTTCTTGCGCGGTCTCATTCATATCGGAGAGATCCAAACCCCCGCTGGACGAGTCGGCGAAGGCCCGTCCATCGGCCTTGCCGAAACATTGGATCGTCATGGTTTCGCACTGGGGCGTCTGAAGACCGGGACACCGGCCCGCCTCGACGGGCGTACCATCGCCTGGTCCGGACTCGAGATGCAGTCGGCCGACGCCGATCCCGTGCCGTTCTCGACTTTGACCGAGCGGATCACTACGCCGCAGATTCAGTGTGGCATCACCCGCACCACCCAGGCGGTACACGACCTCATCCGGGCCAATCTCCATCGCTCGCCGATGTATTCCGGTGGAATTGCCAGTCGTGGCCCGCGCTACTGTCCGTCGATCGAGGACAAGGTCGTGCGGTTCGGCGACCGGGAGGGCCACCAGATCTTCCTCGAACCCGAAGGGCTCGACGATCCCACGGTCTATCCCAACGGAATTTCCACCGCCTTGCCGGAGGCGGTGCAGCGCGCAGTGATCGCCCTGATCCCGGGCCTGGAGCGCGCTACCATCGTGCGTCCGGGGTATGCCATCGAGTACGACTACGTCGATCCCCGCGAACTCGATACGACGCTTCAGACGCGCCGGTTGCCGGGTCTGTTCCTGGCCGGGCAGATCAACGGCACCACCGGCTACGAGGAGGCGGCAGGGCAGGGGCTGGTGGCCGGTCTCAATGCGGCGCGTTTGGCCGGTGGGGCCGAGCTCGCCACCTTCGACCGGGCGGAATCCTATCTCGGGGTCATGATCGACGACCTCGTCACCCACGGGGTGAGCGAGCCCTATCGCATGTTCACCTCGCGCTCCGAGTATCGCCTGTCCCTCCGCGTCGACAACGCCGATGAGCGGCTGACGCCGCGCGGTGCGGCGTTGGGCTGCGTCGGGACCCGCCGCGCCAGCCACTTCGCCCAGGCGCAGGGGGGGCTTCACGCGGCAAGGGCCTGTCTCGACGGCCTGAGTCTCACACCGAACGAGGCCGCTGCGCACGGCATCCCGCTCAACCAGGACGGGATCCGGCGCTCGGCGTTCCAACTGCTCTCCTACCCGGAGATCGACTGGGCCCGGCTTGCCGCGGTATGGCCGGACCTCTCGGGTGTCCCGGACCGGATCGCCGAGCGTCTCCAGACGGACGCCACCTATGCGGTCTATCTCGATCGCCAGAACGCCGACATAGCTGCGTTCCGGCGTGACGAGGCCGTCGCCCTCCCCGCCCGTCTGGATTACGGCGCGATTCCCGGCCTGTCCAACGAGATGCGGAGCAAGTTGGAAACCGTGCGTCCCGGAACCCTCGGCCAGGCGGCACGGATCGAAGGCGTGACCCCAGCGGCGCTGACCTTGCTCGCTGCTCATGCCCGGCGTGGGCACCGCCCGAGTGCCGCGCATGCAAGCTGAGTTCGGACGCGACCGCGTCCTCTCCGAGGCCGGTGTTTCACGTGAAACAGCGTCGAGGCTGGACGTTTATGTCGAGCAGCTTCGCCGGTGGCAGACGGTGAAGAACCTCGTCGGTCCCGCGACACTCGACGAAGTCTGGACCCGTCACATCGCCGACGCGCTGCAACTCGCGGCGTTGGCGCCGGATGCCACGCGCTGGCTCGACCTTGGTTCAGGGGCTGGCATTCCCGGCCTGATCCTGGCGCTGGCCGGTCACGGGCGGCCGGGCTTTCAGGTCGATCTCATCGAGAGCAACGCGCGCAAATGCGCGTTCCTCCACGAATCCGCGCGCCTGACTTCGGCACCCGCGCGGGTGCACAACGTCCGGATCGAGGATGCGATCGGCAGCCAGACCGGTGTCGAGATCGTGTGCGCCCGCGCGCTCGCTCCCCTCACCCAGCTGCTTGCCTGGACCGAGCCCCTGTTGAAAACCGGCACCGTCGCGCTGTTTCCCAAGGGGCGTGACGTGCAATCCGAATTGACCGAGGCGGCGCAACGGTGGAGATTCGTTTACGATCTTGTGCCGAGCCGTACCGATTCTGACGCGCGGATCGTCCGCGTCACGGCCCTCTCCCGCGTGGATTCATGACCAGCGCTCCCACATCCGATCCCCTCAGCGGCGGCAGGCCGGACCGGCCCCTGCGCATCCTCGCCCTCGCCAACCAGAAGGGCGGGGTCGGCAAGACCACGACGGCGATCAACCTCGGCACGGCGCTCGCTGCCATCGGGGAGTCGGTCCTGGTGATCGACCTCGATCCGCAGGGCAACGCCTCGACAGGGCTCGGTGTCGACCGGCGCCAGCGCAAGGTCTCGACCTATCATGTGTTGGCGGGGGAGGCGGAGCTGGGAGCCGCCTGCGTGCAGACGGCCGTGCCCCGTCTCATGGTCGCCCCCTCGACCATGGATCTCCTCGGCCTGGAAATGGAGATGGCGACCGCCCCCGACCGGGCGCACCGGCTGCGCAACGTCCTGAAGGGCGTCGGCCAGAGCGGGACGACGCAGGGCGTGACCTACGTCCTCATCGATTGCCCGCCCTCGCTCAACCTCCTCACCATCAACGCCCTGGCGGCAGCCGACGCGGTGCTGGTGCCCCTGCAATGCGAGTTCTTCGCCCTGGAAGGCTTGAGCCAGTTGCTGCGCACCGTCGAGCAGGTCCGGGGCGCCCTCAACGCGCGCCTGACCATCCAGGGGATCGTCCTGACGATGTTCGATCCGCGCAACAACCTCTCCGCACAGGTGGTGGCCGACGTGCGCAGCTTCATGGGCGACAAGGTCTACGAGACCATGATTCCCCGCAATGTGCGCGTGTCGGAAGCGCCGTCGCATGGCAAACCGGTGCTGCTCTACGATCTCAAATGCGCCGGCAGCCAAGCCTATCTCCGCCTCGCCTCCGAGATCATCCAGCGCGAGGGGCGTCTGCCCGTCGCGGCCTAATCCATGAAAACAGTGCGTAACGGAGTCGAGCGGGTGGCGATGGCGGATGATGTGGTGCGGCCTCGGCTCGGGCGTGGTCTCGCGGCCCTGATCGGTGATTTCGGCGACGAGGGGGCCGACGCGAACCGGTCCCAGGCCCAGCGCAAGGTCGCGGTGGAGTTCCTGCGACCGAACCCACGCAACCCGCGCCGGCGCTTCACGGAAGCCGATCTCGAAGAACTTGCGGCGTCGATCAAGGTCCGGGGCATCATCCAGCCCATCGTGGTCCGGGCCTTGTCGGGCGTGCCCGACACGTTCGAGATCGTGGCCGGTGAGCGCCGTTGGCGGGCGGCCCAGCGTGCGGGCCTGACGGAAGTCCCGGTGGTCACCGTCGAGATCGACGACCGCACCTCGCTCGAATTCGCCATTCTGGAGAACGTCCAGCGCACGGACCTCAACGCCATCGAAGAGGCGGCCGGCTACGAGCGGCTGATGAGCGAGTTTCAGTACAACCAGAGCGAGTTGGCCGAGATCATCGGCAAGAGCCGCAGCCATCTTGCCAACACCCTGCGCCTGCTGCAGCTGTCTCCCGCGATCCAGGATCGGGTGGTCGCCGGCGAGATCACGGCGGGCCACGCTCGCGCCCTCCTGGCGGTGAAGGATCCCGAGGCCGTCGCCCGGCGGATCGTCGAGGAGGGGATGTCGGTGCGCGAGGTCGAGGCCCTGGCGTCGGCCGAGGTTCCAGATAGCGACGCCCCCCGACCCGGCCGTCCCCGCCGTGGTGCCGAGAAGGACGCCACCCTGCGGTCCTTGGAGCAGGCCATGGGCCGGGCGATCGGCATGCCGGTCTCGTTCAAGACCAAGGCCGCCGGCACGGGCGAGATCCGCATCCGGTACGAGACCGCCGAAGAGCTCGATGGTCTCTGCCGTCTGCTTCAGGTGAGCCCGCAGGGGTAAAGACGATCCCCCCGCCTCGTTGAGGCGGGGTGCCCCCTTCAGCGCCGCCGCGCAGCCTCTGAGGCGATCCGCAGGAGGGTGCTCGACGCGTTGGCGTGGGCGAGATCCGGCGGCGAGCGGCGGCAGGCCAGCACGGCCTCCTGCAAGAGCTGGATCGCGTGGCGGAGCGCCGGAGGCGTCCAGCGCGCGAGCTGGGTCTCCGCCGTGGCCTTGCGGCGAAAATGCAGACCGCGCCAATTGCCGACCATCATGCTGGCGCTCTGCCCCTCCCCGGCCAGACGGGTGGCGAGGAGCGTCAGGGCGTGGCGCAGGGCCGAGCCGAGCATCACCGAAGGGTCCATGCCCTCGTGGCGAAAGCGGCGGTAATCGCGCTCGACATCGGTGGTGCGGCCCGAGAAGGCCGCGTCGATCAGTGTGTTGAGGACACTGGCGGCGACGTCGCTCACCACGGCCTCGACGTCGTCGAGGCTCACCGTGTCCTGCCCGCGGGCGTAGAGCGCCAGCTTCTCGATCTCCGACAGGCTGGCACCGCGATCTCCCCCGAGGCTCGTCGCCAGCACGTCGCGCGCCTCGCGGGCGATCCGAAGCCCCTGCTCCTGCAGGGTGCGCTCGATGAGGTCGCCGAGGGCGCGCTCGTCGTCCGGGTAGCACGGGATCGCCAGGGCCTTGGGCGACTTCTCGCAGAGGGTGCGCAGCGGCGCGGATTTCGCCAGATCCCCGGCCTCCACGACGATGCGGGCCTGAGTGATCTCGGCCTTCAGGGCGGCCTCGACGGCCGGTGCGTAGTTGCGGCTTCCCGCCCGCACCCAGATCGTGCGGTTGCCGCCGAACAGGCCGACGGTGCCGGCCTCGTCGACGAGTCGGCCGGCATCCTGCGCCAGGGTGTCGCCGTCGATCTTCACCATGGCGAACGGGTCGCCCGGATCGGAGACGAAGGCTTCGGCGAGGCGCTTGGCACGCTCGAACACCAGGCCGGTGTCCGGTCCGTAGAGGAGCAGCACCGCGATGCGCGGGTCGGGCCCGCGCCGGATCAGCGCCTCGACATCGCTGGCCTTGACGGCGGTCATGCGGGCGAGCCCGTCAGGGCTTCGTCACCAGCACGGAGGCGATGCGGGTCTTGATCTGGTCGGCCAGCACCTTGGCGAGACGGATCTCCGCATCGCGGGCAGCACGCAGGGAGGCGAAGCGCTGCACCGAGCGGTCGTAGGTCGCCGTCGAGGTCGCGACACCTTCGCTGATGATCTTGGTGCCGTCGAGATTCTCCAGGGAGTACTTCACGTTGGCGATGATGGTCCCGGCCTCGGCGCGACCGGTCTGGGACGAGACGATGGGGGTCTGCACCGTCTCGCTGCCCTGCATCTTGAGGCGGTAGCGCTTGGTCGAGGGCTGGCCCGAGCCGTCGAGATCGAAGATCAATTCGCTGCGCAGATAGTGGCCGATGCGCTCCTGGCCCTGGGCCATGCTGACGTCGTCCACCTGCACGGACGCGAGCAGGGCCGCCATGGGCTCACCTGAAGCAGTGGGGCCGTAGAGGGGCCGGAAGCATGCGGAGAGATTGAGGCCGAGGGCGCAGACGAGCGCCACCCGGGCCGCCCGACGCGCAAGGCCGTTCCGCTCCGTCCGAATCGCCACACGCATCATCGTCGCCGCCGTTCCGACTGCCCAGTTTCGAAGGGCCGAGCTCGCTGTGTACGGCGAAGCCAGGCCCGCCGCCACCCTAGTGGCCGTGTGGTTTACGCTTCGTCTCCGGCCGGATCGTGGGCCTACACGACGAGGTTGACGATCCGGCCGGGTACGACGATCACCTTCTTCGGTGCACGGCCTTCGAGGGCCTTCCGCACGGCCTCGTCCAGGAGCGTCAGGCGTTCGACCTCGGCCTTGTCGGCGTCGCGCGGCACGGTCACGTCCGCCCGCTTCTTGCCGTTGATCTGGACGGGGAGGGTGACGGAATCCTCAACCAGGAGCGCACGATCCGCTACGGGCCAGGGCGCCTGGGCCACGAGGCCGTCGCGACCGAGGGCGTGCCAGCACTCTTCGGCGAGATGCGGCATCATCGGTGCCACGAGTTGGGTGAGGATGCCGGCGGCTTCTCGGGCGGCCCCCGCGTCGACGCCGCCGCGCAGGGCTTCGTCGAGGGCGTTGGCGAGGGTGTAGATGTGCGCCACGCAGCGGTTGAAGCGCAGGCGCTCGACATCCTCCTCGACGGAGGCCAGGGCCTTGTGTGCCGCCTTGCGCAGGGCGGCGTCGTTTGCGCCCGCCGTGCCGTTCGCCCCCGCCGCGAGGGAGACGAGGCGCCAGACGCGCTGGACGAAGCGGGCTGCACCCTGGACGCCGTCCTCGGTCCAGATCACGTCGCGCTCGGGCGGTGAGTCCGAGAGCATGAACCAGCGTGCGGTATCGGCGCCGTAGCTCGCGATGATGTCGTCGGGGTCGACGACGTTCTTCTTCGACTTCGACATCTTCTCGATGGCACCGATGGCGATGGGCGCATCGGTTTTCACGTGGAACGCCTGGCGCTCACCGGACTCGGCGGTGATGCGGATGTCGGCCGGCTGAACCCAGGCGCCGGCCGCGTCCTTGTAGGTCTCGTGGACGACCATGCCCTGCGTGAACAACCCGTCGAAGGGCTCGGACACGCCGGACCAGCCGGTGGCTTGCATCGCCCGCATGAAGAAGCGCGCGTAAAGCAGGTGCAGGATCGCGTGCTCGATGCCGCCGATATACTGGTCCACGGCGAGCCACTGATCGACGGCCTTGCGGTCTGTGGGCGCGTCCTGCAGCCACGGTGCGGTGAAGCGCGCGTAGTACCAGGACGAATCCACGAACGTGTCCATGGTGTCGGTCTCGCGCCGGGCCGGCTTCCCGCAGGTGGGGCAGGGGACGTCGCGCCAAGCGTGGTCGCGCTCCAGCGGATTGCCGGGCACGTCGAACGAGACCTCGTCGGGCAGGCGCACGGGCAGGTCGGCCACGGGCACCGACACGGGGCCGCAGGCGTCGCAATGGATGATCGGGATCGGGCACCCCCAGTAGCGCTGGCGCGACACGCCCCAGTCGCGCAACCGGAACTGCACCTTTCGCGATGCGATGGGGGCGCCCGAAAGGGTCTCGGATTCGAGGCGGTTCGCCACCGCATCGAACGCCTCGTCCGTGGTCATGTCGTCGAGGAAGCGCGAATTGATCATCCGGCCGTCGCCGTCATAGGCGGTGTCGGTGACGACGAAGGTCTTGGCGTCCTGCTCTTCAGGGCAGACCACCGGAGTGTTGCCGAGGCCGTACTTGTTGGCGAAATCCAGATCGCGCTGGTCGTGGGCCGGGCAGCCGAACACCGCCCCGGTGCCGTATTCCATCAGCACGAAGTTCGCGACGTAGACCGGCAGCAGCCACGACGGGTCGAGGGGGTGGCGCACCCTCAGCCCC
Organism: Methylobacterium sp. Leaf100; assembly: GCF_001422845.1. Lineage (NCBI taxonomy): Bacteria > Pseudomonadati > Pseudomonadota > Alphaproteobacteria > Hyphomicrobiales > Methylobacteriaceae > Methylobacterium > Methylobacterium sp. Leaf100. Next base: position 130,634 of record NZ_LMMW01000056.1, read on the forward strand.
GTGTCGAATCCGAGCTTCTCCGCCGTATCGATGGCGGCCTGGGCCGTGCCCGTGCGGCGGCACTCTTCGATGAACGTCTGGAGTTCAGGGCGCGCGGGCGCGAGCGCCGCCGCGATCGGGTGGTCGGCCGCGATCGCCAAGAACTTCGCGCCGAACAGGGTGTCGGGGCGGGTGGTGTAGACCTTCACCTCCGGCCCCACGCCGGAGGGGGGCGCGTCGAGGGCGAAGCGGACCTCCAGCCCTTCCGAGCGTCCGATCCAGTTCTTCTGCATCACCCGGACTTTTTCCGGCCACCGCTCCAGGCCGTCGAGGGCGTCGTACAGGTCCTGGGCGAAGTCGGTGATCTTGAAGAACCACTGGGTCAGCTCGCGCTGCTCCACCAGGGCGCCCGAGCGCCAGCCGCGCCCGTCGATGACCTGCTCGTTGGCGAGCACCGTGTGGTCCACCGGGTCCCAGTTCACCTTGGCCGTGCGGCGCGTCACCAGTCCCTTGTCGAGGAAATCGAGGAACATGCGCTGCTGGTGCTTGTAGTAGTCGGGATCGCAGGTCGCGATCTCGCGGCTCCAGTCCAGGGACAGGCCCATGCTCTGGAGCTGGCCGCGCATGGTGGCGATGTTGGCGTAGGTCCATTCGCGCGGGTTGACCTTGCGCTCCATGGCGGCGTTCTCGGCCGGCAGGCCGAAGGCGTCCCAGCCCATGGGGTGCAGCACGTTGAAGCCGCGCGCCCGCTTGTAGCGGGCCACCACGTCGCCCATGGCGTAGTTGCGCACGTGGCCCATGTGGATGCGCCCGGACGGGTAGGGGAACATCTCCAGCACGTAGTATTTCGGCCGGCCGTCGTCGTTCCTGGTGGCGTAGATGCCGGCCTCATTCCAGGCCTGCTGCCAGCGCGGCTCGGTCTCCTTGGCGTTGTAACGCTCGGGCGCGGCGGGGCGGGCGGACTGGGTCATGGCGGGCGCCATCCAAATGGAGGAGCGGGCGGCGTCCAGGCGCGCCCGAAAGGGTTGGCCGCCGGACTACCACGCGGCGTCACCCGGTCAACACGAAGGCGCGCCTGGAAATCTTGCTGGGTCGGGAGTTCTGCCGTGTCAGCGGCTCTGCCTTGCCGGCACCCGTGTTCTTGCCGGGACCCCTGCCTTGCCGTGCGCGTTCGGAATGGTAGTCCGATCCCAGATCTCACGACCCCTCCGAGAACGAACCCCATGGCCGACGCCCCCTTCGAGTATGCCCGCCCGCCCGCCGTCGATGTCGTCGCCGGCCTGGAGGCCGTGCGCGGAAAAATCCGGCAGGCGGCCGACGATGCCGAACGCGATCCGGCGTCCATCGCCCTCGTCGCCGTCTCGAAACTGATTTCAGCCGAAGGCATCCTGCCGGCCCTGGAAGCGGGACACCGGGTGTTCGGAGAGAACTACGTCCAGGAATCGAAGGCGAAGTGGCCGGCCCTGCGGGAGCGGTTCCCGGACGTGGAGTTGCACCTCGTCGGGCCGCTCCAGTCGAACAAGGCCCGCGAGGCGGTAGAGCTGTTCGACGTGATCCACGGCCTCGACCGGCTCTCCCTGGCCGCGGCACTCGGGAAGGAGATCGCGCGGAGCGGCCGGACCCCGAAGCTCCTCGTCCAGGTCAACACCGGCGACGAGCCGCAGAAGGCCGGCGTCTCGCCGGCCCATGTCGATGCCCTGCTCGCCGAGTGTCGCGACACCCACGGCCTCGCGATCGACGGGCTGATGTGCATTCCCCCGGCGGAGGACCCGCCCTCGGCCCATTTCGCCCTGCTCGCCCGCATCGCGGCACGCCACAACCTGCCGATCCTGTCCATGGGCATGAGCGCGGATTACCCGGCGGCGATCCAGATGGGCGCCACGCATATCCGCGTCGGTACGGCGATCTTCGGGGCTCGGCCCTCCAGAACCCAGTAGGACCGCGCCGTCAGAGCGTATCCACCACCCGCGCCATGGCGGCGCGAAGGGCCGCCGCCTCGGGGGGCCCGAATCCCTGCTCGAAGGCGGCCTGCGCCCCTTGCCAGAGCGGCGCCGCGGCAGCCAGGCGCTCCGCACCCGCCGGCGTCAGTGAGAGTTTGCGGGTCCGGGCATCGCGTCCGACGCCGATCGCCAGCAATCCCTCCCGCTCGAGGGGACGCAGCGCCCGGCCCAGCGTGGTGCGGTCCATCACCATCCCGGTGGCGAGGGCGTTGATCGACATCGGACCCGACCGGCCGAGCCGGGCCAGTATCGGATACTGTGTCGCCCGCAGTCCCGCCGGCGCGAGGTGCCGGTCGTAGAATTGCGTCAGTTGCCGTGCGCCCTGCCGGACGGCGAGACACGTGCAGATTGCGATGGGGGTGGGCTCCGTCATGCCGGTACTTCCAGATGTTTCGCCACGACGCGACGGGGGATGCTTGAATAAAGCGTGCATATGCGCCTATGCAACGCGCATCTGAGACAGGCGGTTCGCCCCGGAGCGATCAGGCATGGCCTTTCGGGCCCTCCACCCTTCGACGGCCCTGGCGGGCGCCTTCGCGCGCCGCGACATCCACTATGGCTGGGTGGTGGTGGCGGTCACGTTCCTGACCATGCTGGTGACGGCGGGCGCCGTGGGCGCGCCGGGCGTGCTGATCCTGCCGCTGCAAAAGGAGTTCGGCTGGGACACGGCGACGATCTCCTCGGCCCTGGCCATCCGGCTGGTGCTGTTCGGCCTGATGGGACCTTTCGCGGCCGCCCTGATGAACCGGTACGGTCCGCGCCGCGTCGTCCTGACCGCCCTGTCCCTCATCGCCGGCGGCCTCGTGGCGTCCCTTTGGATGAGCCAGGTCTGGCACCTGATCCTGCTGTGGGGCGTGGTCGTCGGGATCGGTACCGGGCTGACGGCCCTGGTTCTCGGCGCGACGGTGGCGACCCGGTGGTTCTCCCATCGCCGCGGCCTCGTGGTCGGCCTGCTCACGGCGAGTTCGGCCACGGGCCAGCTCGTGGTGCTGCCGGTCCTGGCGGCGCTGACCGAGCGGTTCGGCTGGCGGGCGTCCCTCCTGCTGATCTGCGGGCTCCTGCTCGCCGCAGGGCTCGGCGTCCTGGCCCTGATGCGCGACCGGCCGGAGGATCTCGGCCTGCTGCCCTACGGCGAGACGAGACCCCTCGCGGCCGCCTCGACCCCGACGGCGGGCGGGGCCGTCGCGGTCCTGCGCGACGCCGGACGGACGCGGGTTTTCTGGGTTCTGTTCGCCACGTTCTTCATCTGCGGGGCCAGCACCAACGGACTGATCCAGACCCACTTCATTCCCCTGTGCGCCGATTACGGCATCGGTCCCGTCCAGGGCGCCAGCGTGCTCGCCGCGATGGGGATCTTCGACTTCGTCGGCACCGTCGCGTCGGGCTGGCTGTCCGACCGCTACGACAACCGCTGGCTGCTGTTCTGGTACTACGGCCTGCGCGGCCTCTCGCTGATGTTCCTGCCGTTCTCGGACTTCTCGTTCGTCGGGCTCTCGCTGTTCGCGGCCTTCTACGGCCTCGACTGGATCGCCACCGTGCCGCCGACCGTGCGGTTGACGGCGTCGCGCTTCGGCCGGGAGCGGGCGAACCTCGTGTTCGGATGGGTGTTTGCCGGGCATCAGCTCGGCGCGGCGACGGTGGCCTACGGTGCCGGCCTGTCGCGCACGGCGCTGTCGAGCTACCTGCCGGCCTTCTTCGCCGCCGGCGCCCTGTGCCTGATCGCGGCCGGTCTGATCCTGACCCTGGCCGATCTGGAGCGGCGGGGCGACGGCGTTCCGAACGCCGTGCCGGCGCACTGACGGCGCGTACCATGAGGTTATCCGATCCACATCCGCGTGCGCGGCCCGAGACGGCGCAGGAGCCGGGCGAGATCCGCGCGCTTCAGGGCGACGCAGCCCTCCGTCGGGGTGTAGCCCGGCCGCGCGCAGTGGAAGAAGATCGCCGAACCGAGGCGCTTGCGGATCGGTCCGCGATTGTAGTCGAGGTCGATGACGAGGTCGTACAGACCGTCGTCCCGCCACATCCGTTCCGTGCTCACGGGGCAGGGCAGGGTGACGGGCCGGTTGTAGCGCCGGTCCCCGGGCTCGTCGCACCAGCCGTCGCTCGGTCGCGTCGCGCGCAGGGCGAGGGCGGTGCGCGGTCGGGCCGCGAACACGTCGGGACGGTAGGCGCCCCCCCGCAGGCGAAAGTGCCCCCGCGGCGAGCCGCCGTCGCCCTCGCGCTTGCGCTGGACCAGCCCCGAGCGCCCGAGGGCACAGGGGATGACGGCCGGACCGGCGAGAACCTGTCCACGGGTGCGGTCGCCCACGAGGGCACGGACGCGCAGGTGCGAGAGCGTCGTTCGTTTCATGGGGCACCTTATCGCCCGGGACGGCACGGGATGCCATCATCGGCAGACCTTCGGCCCCTCCGTCATTTGCCACGCGACCGGACTGAAACTTTAGGCAGTCGTCGGTCGTTTGTGGGGATATTACTGCGCATACGCGCGTCTTTTCCTGAAGACGCGCGGTCCATCAAATCGTTTTCGTTCTGCCGCCGCCTCTCTGGATTCAGCTTGAGGCGGACGCCTTAATCCCTTCCCCTGGTCTGAGGATCACGCGCTGGACGTGACCTCACTCGTGCGCGAAAGTCGTCTGGTCGATGCCCAATACCCATCGCCTGCTGGTCTGCGACGACGATGCTTCGTTGCGGGAAACCCTGACGGAGCAACTGGACCTCTACGAAGAGTTCCGGGTGATCGGCCTGGCGGATGCCACCAGCGCCATCGCCTGCGTGACCGACGATCGCATCGACCTCGTGGTGATGGATGTCGGCCTGCCCGACATGGACGGACGCGAGGCCGTGCGGGCCATGCGCCGGAACGGCTATCGCGGGCCCGTCATCATGCTCACGGGCCAGGATTCCGAGGACGACACGGTGGAGGGGCTCGAAGCCGGAGCCAACGACTACGTCACCAAGCCGTTCAAGTTCGCGGTCCTGCTCGCCCGCATCCGCGCCCACCTGCGCAGCCACGAGGCGAGTGAGGATGCGGTGTTCCAGATCGGGCCCTACACCTTCCGCCCCGGCGCCAAGCTCCTGGTCGACGCGCGCGGGTCGAAGCTGAAGCTGACCGAGAAGGAGACCGCGATCCTGCGCTTCCTCTACCGCGCCGGGTGTGCGGTGGTGGGCCGGGACACGCTGCTCGCGGAAGTCTGGGGCTACAACGCCCAGGTGACCACCCACACCCTCGAGACGCACATCTATCGCCTGCGCCAGAAGATCGAGCCGAATCCGGGACTCGCGGCGATCCTGGTGACAGAGGGCGGCGGCTACAAGCTGCTTCCGTAGCGTATCGCGCCGCCGCGCGGCTTGCGGTAAGCTCGCCCATCGACGGAAGGGATAGGGCGGCTTGGGGCTGGACGACGACATCGCGATCCTGGCCGGCGCCCCCCTGTTCGGATTCCTGGGCCGCGACGCCCTGCGCCTGCTCTCCTTCGCCGCAGAGCGGCGCAGCCTGGGCTCCGGCGACCGGCTGTTCGCCCGCGGCGACGCCTCGGATGGCGGCTTCGTCGTCCTGTCGGGCACCATCGCCCTGGCGCCCCGCGTGGCCGGCGGCGAGACCATCACGCTCGGCCGCTCCGCCCTCATCGGCCGACTCGCCCTGCTCCTGCCCGGTGAGCGGCCGACGGACGCCCATGCGGCGGCGGCGGCGGAGGTACTCCGCATCACGCCCGTCCTGATGCGGCGGGTGCTGGCGGAATTCCCGCAGGCCGCGCAGGCCATCCACGACGAACTCGCCGACGACCTGACCTCCCTCGCGGGCGACCTCGACCGGGTTCGCCGGCGCTTCGATGCCGTGACGCCCGTGCTTCGGGGTGATGGCGGCGCGGTGGCATAGCCCGCGCGGCGCCTGAGCCAGCAACGTGAGCCCGCGCGGCGCCCGAGCGCCGGTCCCCGGAGTTCGGACGGTCCTCTTTCGATCGATGTCGCGAATGCTCACGACCGCGTGAGGTCTTTCCTAAGACACGCGGGCGCAGGCTGGATCAGCGGAACGGATGAGGGGGATCGGTGGAGTTCCGGCCTTCCTCGGAGACACTTCAGGACCATGCTGAACCATCTCGCGCAGGACGCGCAGGACCGGCGGGCGCAGATCGCCGGCGTGGCCTTCCTCGGCCTCGTCAGCCTGGGAGGCATCTACGCCGTCGCGGTCTATTCCGGCCGGCTCATGGTCTGCCACGAGACCAACAGCTCCCTCACCGACCAGAACTTCATCGACATCATGATCGGCAACATCGTCCGCGAGGGCGATCACGGTGGACGCGCCTACGGCAACCGTCTCGACTACCTCGACGACCGGACCGAGTGCTGCACCATCGAACGGATCACGGACCGGCTTCCGTCGGGGGCGCCGGGCAAACCGGAGGTTTCCGTCTCGGCGAAGTACTTCAACACCACGCGCAAGGACTACGTCCTGATCCAGCGCCGCTTCGACGCCTGCGGCCACGCCGCGTCGAAACCCCTGACTGCCGGCTGACGGGTGACGCGGCCGAGGTGACAGGGCGGGCGGGCTTTTGTAAGCACGGAACCCTCGTCTCATCCCCGGAAGCCGTCATGTCCCACGCCGACCTCGCCACCACCATCGAGACCGCCTGGGAGGAGCGCGCCGGCATCGACACCGGCACCAAGGGCGCCGTGCGCGACGCCGTGGAGCACGCCCTCGACCTCCTCGATGCCGGCAAGGCCCGCGTCGCCGAGAAGGTGGACGGCGAGTGGCAGGTCAACCAGTGGCTCAAGAAGGCGGTGCTGCTGTCCTTCCGCCTCAACGACATGGAGATCATCCATGGCGGCCCCGACGGCGCGACCTGGTGGGACAAGGTCCCGTCCAAGTTCGAGGGCTGGAAGAAGAAGCATTTTCGCGAGGCCGGCTTCCGGGCGGTGCCCGGCTGCGTCGTGCGGCGCGGCTCCTACATCGCGCCCGGCGCGGTGCTGATGCCGTCCTTCATCAACCTCGGCGCCCATGTCGGCGAGGGCACCATGGTCGACACCTGGGTCACCATCGGCTCCTGCGCGCAGGTGGGGAAGAACTGCCACATCTCCGGCGGCGCCGGCATCGCCGGGGTGCTCGAGCCGCTCCAGGCCAATCCGGTCATCATCGAGGACAACTGCTTCATCGGCGCTCGCGCCGAGGTGGCCGAGGGCGTGATCGTCGGCGAGGGCAGCGTGCTCTCCATGGGCGTCTACATCGGCGCCTCCACCAAGATCATCGACCGGTCGACGGGCGAGGTCATGTACGGCCGCGTGCCGCCGTACTCCGTCGTGGTCTCCGGCACCACGCCGGGCAAGGACCTGCCGGACGGCACGCCCGGCCCGGGCCTGTACTGCGCGGTCATCGTCAAGCGCGTCGATGCCGGCACCCGCTCCAAGACCGCCATCAACGAACTGCTGCGGACCTGAATCCGTCGGCGGACCCCGGTCGAGCGCAGGCTCGGCGGGGTCTGGCCCCCCGCCGGCGGGCAGACCCGTCCGGCGGATCGCCGCGATCCCGCTTCGGAGCGGCGGGAGCACTGGTATTGTGCCGCATGTCGGGGGGAGGGGGGCGACCCCATCTTGCCGACGACGCACCCGTTGGAACTGCGCGATGATCGAGCCGGCCTGCTCCGCCCGTAGCCTGTCCCTCACCGTCGCCGGACGGCCGCTGCCGACGCCGTGCGACGTGATCGGCAACGGTCCCGATGCCCTGCTGCTCCCCGCCCTGTCGTCGATCTCGGCCCGGGCCGAGATGCGGCCGCTGGCGCGGGACCTTGGCCATGACTTCCGATGCCACGTACCGGACTGGCCGGGCTTCGGCGACCGGACGCGGCCGCGGATCGCCCTGAATCCCACCACGATGCACGGGTTCCTCGACGCCCTGCTGGCGGCGGAGCGCGGCCCCTATGCGCTCGGCGTCGCCGCGGGCCACGCGGCGGGTTATCTCGTGGCGGCGGCCCGACGGCATCCCGGCCTGTTCGCGCGTCTCGTCCTCGTGGCGCCGACCTGGCGCGGCCCGTTCCCCACCATGATGGGACCGAACCGGCGCGGCCTCATCGCGGGCATCCGCCGCGCCGTCGAGCTGCCGGTGCTCGGCGAAGCCCTGTACCGCCTCAACATCAGCCCGCCGGTGATCGGCCGGATGATGCGGGCCCACGTCTACGCCGATCCCGCCCACGTCACGCCGGGTGTCATCGCCGACAAGCACGCCGTCACCCGCCACCCCGGCGGCCGCTTCGGCACCGCCGCCTTCGTCACCGGCGGCCTCGACCCGTGCGAGACCCGCAAGGACTTCCTCGACCTGTTCACCGATGACGGCCTGCCGCCGATCCTCGTCCTGCGCCCCGAACGGGCGCCGCGCCGCTCCGGCGCCGAGATGGATGCGCTCGTCGCCACCGGCCACGTCGCCCGCGCGTCGGTGCCGGGTGCCCTGAGCCCGCACGAGGAGTATCCCGGCGAAGTCGCGGCGGCGATCCGCGCGGCCTGAGGGCGCGAGGGGCGTCACGAAACGCCCGGGGAAAGATCTCAACGGCGCGCCGGCGCGGCGAGTGACAAAACACGCCGTCGGGCACTGTTCAGGCGGCGTGTGCGAAGGATCGACCCTTGCCATAGGGCCGTTACATGGGAACCCTATGACACGAGGCTGCTCCGCCTTTCGTCCCCAGTTCCACACACGCTCTCAGAGACGCCGATGGCCCGCCTACCCTTCGCCCTCGTCCTCCTCGCCACCGTCGCTGGAATCGGGCCGGTCTGCGCCGAGGATATGCAGCCCAAAGATCCATTGGCCAAGGATACACTGGCCAAGGATGCGCCCGTCAAGGATGCACCCCGCAAACCCGCCTCCGCCCCCTCCGTAGCCACCACGCCGGTGACGCCGGCCAAGGTGGCGCGCCAGCCTTATCTCGCCGACGCCGTGGCGCCCGACACCGTGGCGATCCTCCCCGCGCCGCCGCGCGGCCAGTCGGCGGCGGAAACCGCCGACAAGGCCGCCTTCACGGCGACCCGCTCCCTCAAGGGCACCCCCCGCTGGGTTCTGGCCACCACGGACGTCGCCGACGGCGCCTCGGCGATCCTCGACGATTTCGCCTGCGTCATCGGCCAGCGCATCGATCAGGCCCGCGCACCTGCCCTGATGACCCTGCTGGAGCGCTCGCGCCTCGACATCGCCCGCGCGACCCGGGGGCCGAAGGAACATTACCGCCGTATCCGCCCGTTCGTCGGCAACGACGCGGAGATCTGTGTCGTCCGCTCGGCCGAGATCGCCAACGCGTTCAGCTTCCCCTCGAGCCACGCGACCCAGGGCTGGACCTACGCTTCGATCATGGCCGCGCTGATGCCCGAGAAGGCGACCCAGTTCTTCGTGCGCGCCCGGTCCTACGGCGAGAGTCGCGTCGTCTGCGGTTTGCACTGGATGAGCGATGTCCAGGCCGGCCGTACCGCCGGAAGCATCGTCTTCGCGGCCCTTCAGGGGGATGCGGGGTTCCGGGCCGATCTGGAGCGGGCCCGGGCGGAAATCACCAAGCTCGTCGCCGGGGGGGGCTCGGCGCCCGATCAGGCGATCTGCAAACGCGAGGCAGCCGGCACCGAATCCATCCTCTGAGACTGTCTCCGGATGATCCATTCGGAGACAGTCTCAGGCGGCCCGCGCGGCGCCTCGGCGAAGCCCAAATCCGCATCGCGAAGCGATCGACCGGACTTGGTATGAAACCGTGCCGCTCGTCCGCCTGTGGGCGGGACGTCGTGTGCCCATACGAAGAAGGCCCGCCGGAGCGATCCGGCGGGCCTTCTTGTTTTCCCGTGAAACCGACGGGTCCTACCCCTCGGCGGGGCCGGCTGCGCCCTGCTTGGCCCTGCGGCGACGCCGGGACAGCATGTTGAGGCCTTCGACACCGGCCGAGAACGCCATGGCGGTGTAGATGTAGCCCTTGGAGACGTGGGCACCGAACCCCTCCGCGATCAGCGTCATGCCGATCATGATGAGGAAGCCCAGCGCCAGCATCACCACCGTGGGATTGGCGGCGATGAAGCGCGAGAGCGGGTTCGCCGCCACCAGCATCACCGTCACGGCGACGACGACGGCCACCACCATGATGGGCACGTGCTCGGTCATGCCCACCGCCGTGATGATGCTGTCGATGGAGAACACGAGGTCGAGGACGAGGATCTGGCCGATGGCCGTGGCGAAGCCGAGGGTCACGGCCTGCCCCAGGCCCTTGTCCTCCGGCTCCGGCTCCATGGTGTGGTGGATCTCCTTGGTGGCCTTCCACAGCAGGAAGAGACCGCCGCCGATGAGGATCAGGTCGCGCCAGGAGAAGGCGTGGCCCAACACCGTGAAGACCGGCTGCGTCAGGGCGACGATGTAGGCGACGGTCCCGAGCAACCCGAGGCGCAGCACCAGGGCGAGGCCGATGCCGATGCGCCGCGCCCGGTCCTGCTGGTGGGCCGGCAGCTTGTTCGTCAGGATCGAGATGAAGATCAGGTTGTCGATGCCGAGGACCACCTCCATCACGATGAGGGTGGCGAGGGCCGCCCAGGCGGTCGGGTCGCTGAGAAGGGGAAGGATGCTGTCCACGGGAGGGCTGTTCCGAACGTCGAGAAGGGCAGGGTACTAGAAGGCGAAGGTACTAGAAGGGCAGGGTGAAGGTAGGACGCGCGACGCCCGGGCGCTGCGACGCCTCCGGCGCGAAGATGCGGACGGCCTTGGGGAAGACCTTGAAGTGGGCCGGCGTGTAGGTCGACAGCTCGCCGTCGGTGTTCACCGGCCGGGGCTTCTTCGTCTTCACCACGATTTCGGTGGTGTGGAAGGCACGCACGTCCGCGGCCTTCCCTTGCGTGCCCCGCCGCAGGGCCGGCAGCAGGGCGAGCAGCCGCCACCAGTGCTTCACCTCCAGGCTGTAGAAGTCGAGCTTGCCGTCGTCGACGGTGGCGGTTTCCTCCACGGTCATGCCGCCGCCGTAATGACGCCCGTTGCCCACCGAGACCTGGATGGTGGTGATCGTCTCGGTCTGCCCGTCATGCTCGAGATACACAGTGAACGGCCGCACCCGGCGCAGGACCCGCATGGCGGCGATGCCGTAACCGACGGTGCCCCACTTCTTCTTGGATTCGGCCGTGAGGTCGCCGGCGAGCTCGGCCGAGAAGCCGATGCTGGCGACGTTGAAATAGTAGTGGCCGTTGACGCAGCCGAGATCGACCGGCCGGGCCTCCTCCGTGGCGATGAGGGTCGCGGCCGCCACCGGATCGGGGGGCAGGCCGAGAGAGCGGGCGAGGTCGTTGGCGGTGCCGAGCGGCAGGATGCCGAGGGGCAGGCCCGTCTCGACGAGGGCGGGCGCCGCCGCGTTCAGGGTCCCGTCGCCGCCGCCGAGGATCACCAAGTCGCTTTGCGCCGCATGCCGCTTGATGACGGCCGTGCAGTCGGGATCGCCCGGTGGCTCGAAGGGTTCGATGCCGCCCTCGCGCAGGGCCTCGCGCACGGCATCGAGGGAGAAGCCGCCGTTGCGGGCATTGGGGTTGACGAGGAGGAGGCCCCGGCGGGCCCGCGGACCGGCGCTCACGCGGAGGCCTCGGGAACGGTGCGACGGGAAATCTGAATCGGCATGGGGTTGGAGACCCTCCGGTGCGTTCGCGCCGCGTGAGCGCAAAGGCAGAGAAGGGGTCCGACATCACGGTCAACGCCTCGACCGCCAGAGGGGCCCGGACCCAGTACGGTCAAGGTGGGTTGCCCGCCCGGGATGGCAAGGCCGAGGGCACCGGGAAAGCGGGATCGTGAGGCTGTGGCCCTGGCGCCACGGTCGCGGATCATCGTACGTTGAGCGTCGATGGCGCGAAACCGAGCGCGCTCACGAAACGTTCAACCCCCATCGACCGCTCTGCTCCCCGAACCTTTCGCATCGGTCGCGACCCCGGTGATGATGTCATGCGCTACGGTTCGTGTTCCGTCTGCTCCGCCGCGTTGATGGGCGTCCTTTGGATCGGTGGGCCGGCCCAGGCCCAGTCGGGACCGGGCTGGATCGATCCGCCGGCCAAGACCGAGGGCAAGGCCCAGGGCATGACCGAGACGAAGGGCGATGCGGCCAAGGCCGGATCCGGCAGCGAGCCCGAAGCCCGGACCGGAGCGAGGATGCAATCGGATTCCGGCACGCCGCGGGCCTCCGCCAGGGCGGAACCGAGTCCGCCGGCTGCGGTGCGCCGCCCGGCTCGTCCGTCCGCCCGGTATCGGGGGCCCGAGGATGCGCCGCCCCGCCGCCTGTCGCGTGTCCCCGCCGTGCCGGCGACGCCCATGGCGACGGCAGCCCCCGCAACGTCCATGGCCTCGGCCGACCGGTTCCCCGAATGGGCCGCCGCGGCGGAGCGCCTGAGCGACGACTATCTCGACAGCGTCTCCGCTCCGGGCCTCGGTCTCGTGACCGCCGCACCGCGCTTCTACGGCGAGCGTGTGCGCTTCCATGGCCGGGTCGTTTCCCTGGCCGCGCTGATGGCCGAGAAGCGCCACTTCGCCGCCCGCTGGCCGGTGCGCCGCTACGAGCCGCAATCCGGCGCCACGCGCACCGCCTGCAACGCCGCCACCGCGACCTGCATCGTCCGCACCACCTTCGACTACCGCGCAGAGAACCCGGCCCGCGGCACCCGGGCACAGGGTGTGTCGGACCTCGTTCTCACCATCGACCTGTCCGGCCCCCGCCCGGTCATCGTCTCGGAAACCAGTCGCGTGCTGCGCCGCTATGGTCCGGGGCCGCTCGGCGCTATAGCGGGACGCACGCGCGGGGCGTGATCCCGCTGCGTCGTAGAATCCCTGGGAGTGGTCCACGCCTTGGAAGTGAGCGCCTTGAAACCCCGTGATCCGCGAGAGGGACCGGGCGATACCCCCGACGCGTTGGCGTGCGCCGCCCTGCGGACCCGGATCGCCGAGGAGATCGCCGCCCAGGGCGGCCATCCCCTGGCGCAGCGGACCCTCCAGCTTCTCACGGAAGCCGTGGCCGAGCCGCAGGACGCGCCGCCGGGCTACCGGATCCTCGACCGGGCCGGCCACCCGCGTCGCGGCCCCGCGGGGCCGAGCGAGGGCACGGGCAAGGCCGGCCCCGAACCGACCGTCGATTCCGAGCCGGCCATGACCCTGGCCGATTTCGTCGCGGACCTGCGCCGCCTTCACCCGGCCCTGTTCGTGCCGTCGGTGCCCGAGGCCGCGTCGGAAGTCGGCCCCGTTGGGGAATCCGCCACTCCGGCGCCGGTCGCTCCGGGCGCCGCAGCCCGGTTCGTCGAGGCCCGATCCACGCAGGCCAGACGCGCCCTCGCCCGTTCGGCCACCCGTGGTCGAGCCCTCGCCGGGCAGGCGACCGAGCGCTGGCAGGGCCTGCGTCGGCGCTTCGCTGCGCCTCTTGCTGCGACGTCCACGGAGTCCGCGCTCCCATCGACGGAAACGGCGACCCGGCCGGGCGGCCTCGGCGCCTTCGCGCGCCAGGCGGCGGGGCGGGCGCGGGGCGGTTTCGCCGACACGGGCGCGCGCCTGCACGGGACCATGCGGGAGGGTGGGGTGCTTCGCGACCGCCGGGTTCTCGCCGCCGGCGCCGGCCTTCTCGGGCTCGTCGTCCTGATCGCCGTGGCCCAGCGCTCCGGCGAGGACACCCAAACGCCATCGCCGCCGCCGGTCTCCGACGCCGCCCCGTCCGCCACCGAGACGGTTCCCCCCGCCGTGAGCGAAGCGGCGAAGCCCGTCGGCGAGCGGGCCGCCGATGCCTTGACCGGCCCCGTCGAGGTCATCGACACCGCGACCCTGCGCGTGGCGGGGAAGCTCGTGCGCCTGTTCGGCGTCGAATGGGTGCGCGGGGGCCAGGCGGACGAACTCACACGCTATCTCGCCGGACGCACGGTCACCTGCCAGCCCGTGGCGGGCAGCGAGGCGCGCCTGTGTAACGTCGACGGCCGCGACCTGTCGGAGGTGGTGCTGTTCAACGGCGGCGGCCGCGCCTCGTCGGAGGCGACGCCCGATCTCGTCGCCGCCGAGGATCGTGCCCGGACCGAACGGCTGGGAGTCTGGGCCCGCTAGGGACCGGATCGCCCCGCCCGAACCGCGTTGCGCCGGGGTATCCCCGCGAACCCGCTTCCGCTCAACCGGACGGCACGCCGGACCGAAGCTGAAAAACTGGGCTGGATTGCATCGAGCTTAAGCAATCCCTGCACACTGCATGCCCAAGGAGCATGGCTGACCCACCCGCTTTCCCTCTCGTCGTTGCAGTGCACAAACCTTACTTTCCGATCAGACGCCGCCGAACGAGACCAGGGCGGCAGAGACAAAGCCGGAAAGCAAAGCCCGTGACCCTCTCCCTCATCACCAGCCTGAAGTCCCGCTGGAAGGACAACGAAACCGCGCGCCAGATCGCCCAGCTGACCGACCGCGAACTCGCCGATATCGGCGCCCAGCAGATCGGTGGCCGGATCCTCTCGAAGGCGCAGAATTACCGCGTCGCCGACGGCCTGCGTGGCACGCAGTCGCCGCTTCGCTACGCTTCGTTCCCCTCCGCCTGACCTGTCATCCCGACCCGCCCGGCCGATCCGGCCGTCGGGTTCTCGGGAGTTGCCTGAACACGCCGGCCCTTCGTGGCCGGCGTTTCCATGTGCGGGACAACACACCGCCGTCCGACTACCCGAACGCCCCGACCTCGTGCTGGATCATGCCGGAGAGCTCGCGCACCCGGGCGAAGGAGCGGCGGATCGGCTCGAACAGGGTGTTGTGCTCGGCTTCATAGGTGCCGACGTCGCGTGGCCCCGCCGGCTCGCCGAAGTTGAGACCGAGCGTCGGGTCCGGCGTCACCGGGAAGATGTCCTCCAGGAGCGTCAGGCAGCCGTCGATGTCGAGGCGTAGGAACCGCTCGATGAGGGCCTCCCGGCTGATGCCCGATTGCGGCCGGAAGCCGGGGATGTGCACGGCCAGGAACCAGATCCGGTGGATCAGGGCGAGGCGGATTGCGTGCAGCAGGGTCAGGCGGGGCGACATCTTGCCGAGGTCGGGTGCCGCCGCCTGGAGGCTGAGCCAGTCGCAGGTGAGCCGCCCGAACAGCCGGCGCAGGTCCGGGGCCAGGCGCAGGCGGTCGAGGGCCGTGGCGATGACCACGAGTTCCTCGCGGCGGCCGTCGCGCTGGGTGCGCCGCGCCCGCTCCAGCCACACCGCCGGGTCGAGGGTGTCGACGTAGGCGCGCAACACGTCGAGGTCGCCGACGCTGGCGGCGTGCTGGACGAGGCGGAAGGCCCGGGAGAACCGCACGGAATCGCGCCGCATGTCGCGAAACAGGTCCGGCGCCCGGCCGGCGGCCCGGCCGATGCCGTGCAGGGAATTGGCGAGGAAGCCGAGCTGCTGCAGGATCGCGTTGTTGGGGATCGCCCGCATCTGGCGCGGATGGGTGATCATGCTCGGGCCCCCGCCATCGGATTGGCGCGCCACGGGCCGTGAACCGGTGCGGTCGAGGAGGCTCGGGCCGAACGTGCCGAGCAGGGCGGCGTAGCCCGGGTCGTCGACGAGGGTCTCCATGTCCTGGCGCACCACCGTGAAGAATTCGGCGGAGAAGTCGGCCTCGCCGTAGATCGGGTCGTCGGCCTCGTCGGCACCATTCGTCGCATCGGACAGGACATAGTCGGCAAACGAATCGTCGTCGGTGAGATCCAGGGCGAAGACGTGCTCGGCGATGCGCTCCACCGTGGCTTTCGCGAGCGGCAGGGTGCCGAACATGAGGTAGCCGTCGGAGCCCTGGAAGCTCGATTCGAGACGGACCCGGATGCCCGCCGCCCGGTTGCGCCGGCGCGCATCCTCGGGGGCGAGATAGGCGAGGCGGTCGCGCAGGCTCGTCGGGTGGGCGCCCCGGCCGATGGATTCGCCGTGGGTGTCGAAGATGGCGAGTTCGACGCCGGTGAGGTCGTTCTGCACCATGAGTTCGGTGATGCGCAGGCGCAGGCGCTCGATCCAGAAGCTCGCGGCGAGCTGGCCGACGTAGCGGCCGGAATCCGAGTAGCCGAACTGCACCGTGAGGCGGCCGATGCGCTTGAGGTATTGCCGCCAATGCGGGTTGCGCAGGGCGTCGTCGAGGACGCGGATGCCCTGCTCCAGGGCCGAGGCGGTCTCGAACAGGGGCGTGATCTCGACCTTGTCGGCGATCCCGTAGTGCCGGGCGAGCCAGAGGGCGGCCAGCAGGGTGTAGCCCGTCTCCGTCTCGGCGATGAGGAAGCGCACGGGATGCGTGCCGTCCACGTGCTTGAGGATCTGGGTGATGGTCATCATCAGCCGGGCGGCCGAGGCCCGCTCGGCGGCGAGCGCCCCGAAATCCACGTCCACGGCGTGGACGTCGTTGAGCAGCGCGTGGATCGTCGAGAGGTGGGAGCGGCGCTGGGCCGCGTCGGTCGGCTCGCCCTCGAGGTCGGTCACCCGGCGCACGGCGTTGTGGATCTGGCTGGCGTTGAGCCGGAAATGGGGCAGGGCGTTGGAGAGGCCGTGGGTGGCGATGCCCGAGCGCAGGATCGCGATGGCGCGCCGCTCCTCGTCCGTCGCGACCCCGCCCATGGCCCCGGCGAGGCCGGCGAGGATCGCGGTGGCGTCGGTCTGGGCGCGCTCGCGCTCGATGATGAGGGCGAGGGCGAAGCGGTGGACCGCCTCAAGGGACGGCTTGGTGCCGAGGCGCGGGGCCACGGCGAGCTGGCGATTGACCGCCGCCAGCGCCCCGGCCGTGAGGTCGCGGACCACCTGGGTCGCGGGCACCTGCGGCAGGTGGCGCATCACCCGGTCGAGCTGCATGCGCTTCGATTCGATGCGGTAGCGCAGGGTGTCCCACCACCCGATATCCGTGCGCCCGTCCGTGTCGCAGCCGACCCAGCTGGCGATGGCGAAGGGTTTCGGCACGAGTTCGGTCCAGCGGTCGGGCCAGCGCTGGCGGGCGGCCTCCAGGAGGGCGTCGTTGAAGGCGTCCAGGGCCGAACGGCCGTGATTGGCCGCGACGCAGGCCTGTTCGAACTCGTCGTCGAGGGAGATGGCCGGATCGGGCCGGGTGGAGAGGGCGGCGGCCTTCTCCGTCAGGGGCCGGCGCGCGGCCGCATCCGCCTCGCTCGCGGCCTCGGCGATGAGGCCGGCGACCGCCCGGGGCATGCCGAAGGTCGGATGCGCCGTGAACACCACGGCAAAGCCCGTGCGGCCGACGAGGTCGCGAAACGCCTCGAAATCGCCCTGGCGCTTCGGGATCGCCGCGACGAGGCGTGCCGGCGTGTGGGCCTCCTGCCCGGAGGCCGCATCCCGCTCCAGGCCCACATAGGCGCGCAGGCGCTCGGCCCGTTCGGCCAGGGCCTGCGCCCGCAGCCGGGCGAACAGGCCGTCGAGGACCTCCTCGCCGATCTCACCGCGATCGAACCGACGGGTGATGGCCAGGGTCACCGCCAGGACGGGGTTGCGGAACGGATCCTCCGCCGCCTGTTCGCGGGATTCCTCGATCAGCCCGAGGAGATCCGCCTCGAGGGCCTCGGGCGCGAGGACCCCGTGGGCAGGAACCCCGTGGGCAGGAACCCCGGGGGTCGAAACCGCGTGATCCGGGCTGCGGTCGTGCATGCGCATCGATGGACCTTGGTGACGGGGTGGACGGGGACCGTCATAGGACAATCCGGTGGCGGTGGGGCGATCCCCGGGCCGGGCATCCCCAGACAGGCAGGTATCCCCGCTGGGCACCTGTATCCCGCCGGGCAAGGTATGCCCCGGCGGACGGGTATGCCTGCCCGACATCGCCACCCGGACGTTCGACGCCCGTGCGGTGCCACGCAAGGACCGTTCCGGGTCCGTCTCCCAAGCCGGGCGGCGGATGCATCGCCGGTCATCCTGGGGTAACGCTGACGGCGGCATGGAAACCACCCTGATCCTGGCCGCGATCGCGGTCTTCACCCTCTCGTGCATCGTGGTGATGGCGATGATGGCCCGCGCACGGCGGCCCGAACTGCGCATGGCGCGCGAGGAGGATCTGATGGAGGACCTCATGGAGGAGGACGAGGAGACCCTGATGCGCAGCCTGCAAACGCCCCGGACCAGCCCCATCGACCGTTCCGCGACGATCCTGCCCATCGAGCCGCAACCGGATGTCCGGCGCCTGCCTCCCGGCGACGGCACCCGATGACGGATCCGCGGATGCGTCCCACCCGCCCGACCCCCACGACCCGCTCGGGGCCTGCGGCCCGCCTGGCCCTCGCCGCGCTCCTCGCCGCCTGGACGCACGCCGCCGCGGCTCAGGAGCCGGCGCCGGACCAACCGGCCGCCGCCGCCCCGGTGCGAAAGCCGGTGCCCCGCAAGGTCGCGCCGGCCAAGCCGAAGCCGGTCGCGCCGCCGCCCGCCGCCAGCGCACCGGAGACCCTCACGCCGGCGGCGCCGCCACCCGCCCCGCGTGCGGACCTCACCGTCGCCTGCGCGGAGAAGGCCGCCCTCTACGAGGGACCGAAGAACTTCTCCGTCTGGGTCACCCGGACCGGGCTCATCGTGGTCGAGAACCCCCTGCTGCCGCTGACGCCGGAGACGGCGCGGGTGCTGCAGGTCGTCATCGCCGGCAAGGTCGCGACCGCCTACGGGCCGGACCTGTACGCCCTGCGCCGGGGCGGCGCGCCCGCCGCCCTGGAGGGGGCGAAGGGTGGGACCATCCGCTGGGACGCGACCCCGACGCCCCTGCCCGACACCCTCAACATCGTCTCGGAGGCGGGCCAGCCCCTGGCACAGCTCGCCTTCCAGTCCTGCGGCGAGGCGCCGACCGTCAAGGCGGCCCCCGTGGCCAGATCCAACCCGGGCACCAAGCCCAAGGCCCGTCCGAAGACGGCGCCCGAAGCCCCTCCGGGGATGCGGCTGCCGGCCTCGGCCCTGGAGCCCTGATGCCGTCTCACCCGCAACAGAACGGAATGCCCATGGGCCCTGGACCGGGCGGCCCGACCGCCGCCGAAATCATCGCCCGCTTGCGGTTGGCCCCGCACCCGGAGGGCGGGCATTACCGCGAGACCTTTCGCGATGCCCGCACCATCGACGGGCGCTCCGTCGGCAGCGCGATCTATTACCTGCTCGATACGGGCGAGGTCTCGGAGTGGCACCGGGTCGATGCCGCCGAGATCTGGCACTGGCACGCCGGCGCGCCGCTGGTGATCACCCAGAGCCCCAACGGGCACGACGCGACGGCGGCCTATCTCGGGCCCGACCTCGCGCGCGGGCAGCAGCCGCAGATCGTCGTGCCGGCCGGCCATTGGCAGACGGCCACGAGCCTCGGGGCCTGGACGCTGGTCGGCTGCACGGTCGCGCCGGCCTTCGAGTTTGCCGGCTTCGAGATGGCTCCCCCGGACTGGCGGCCGACCCCGCGGACCTAACGGTCGCCGGCCCGCGAGGCCCGGACGGCGATCCCGGCGCCCAGGATGATGAGGGCGCAGGCCAGTCCAAGGGCTGGGCTCGGGTCCGCGTAGCCGCCGGCCACGAGGGTGATGGTCGAGAGCACGGGCGCCGCATAGGCGGCGACGCCGAGGAGCCGAAGGTCGCCCCGCTTCACGCCGACGTCCCAGAGGTAGAAGGCGGCGCCCACGGGGCCGAGGCCGAGGGCGAGGACTGCGCCCCATTGCACGGCGCCCACCGGCCACAGCGTCGTCTCGAAGGCCCAATGGCAGGCGAGGCTCAGGGCGGCGGTGCCGAGGCAGAAGCCCGCCACCGCGTCCGTCGGCACCGCGCCGACCCGCGCGGAAAGCACGGAATAGGCCGACCAGACGAAGGCGGCCGCCAGAGCCGCGAGGTAGCCGGGCAGTGCCCCGGGCTGGAAATCGAGGCCGCCCCGCCCGGCGAACAGGGCCACGACGCCGGCCAAGCCCAGGGCGGCGCCGACGAGATGCCCGGCGCGCAGGCCGGCCGCGCCCGGCATCTGCGCCGACAGGAGCACGATGAGCAGGGGCCAGAGATAGTTGATCAGGCCGGCTTCCGCCGGCGGCGCGAGGCGCAGCGCGGCGAAGTAGAGGGAATGGTAGCCGAACAGGCCGCCGATGCCGAGGAGCCAGACCGGCCAGGGTTGACGCAGGGCCCGAAGACCCGGCGGACGCACGATCCAGCTGGCGCAGCCCGCGAGTCCCCCGATGGCGAAGGTCATCGCGGCGAGCTGGAACGGCGGTACCGCCCCCGACAGCGCCGTCAGCAGGGCGAGCAGCGACCACAGCAGGATAGCACCGAAGCCGAGAAGAGTCGCGGTGGACATGGAGGGCCGGGGTGGACTTGGAAGGGCCGGGGTGGCGCGCGCGGAGGCCCCTGTTCCACGCCGGCACGCCGAAAGGCAACATCGGTGCGCCACCAGTCTTTCACGGGCCGGTCACGGGTCCGGGCTACCGCTCGATACCGGTGTGAACGAAGCGCGGAGCGCGGAGAGCCATGCGGAGCATCATCCTGGGAGCGGCGCTCCTCGCCGGGCTGTCCGGCGGCGAGGCGCGCGCCGGCGAGATCGCTCAGATCGGACCGCGTCCGTTCTACCTCGTCGACAGCATGAAGCCCGGCCCGGTGCAGGATCGCCTTCGGGCCTGCGGTTCCGACAGAACCTACACGGCCCGCGCCTTCTCGATCGCGCATCGAGGCGCCCCGCTGCAATTTCCCGAGCACACCCGGGAGGGCGTCCGCGCGGCGGCCCGCATGGGGGCCGGTTCGATCGAATGCGACGTCGTCTTCACGCGGGACCGGCACCTGGTCTGCCGGCATGCGCAGTGCGACCTCCACACCACCACCGACATCCTGGCGCGGCCCGAACTCGCGGCGAAATGCAGCCGCGACTTCCAACCGGCCGATCCCGCCACCGGGCGCAAGGCGAGCGCGCGCTGCTGCACCAGCGACCTGACGCTGGCCGAGTTCCGGACCCTGAACGGAAAGAGGGACGCCTTCGACGCAGAGGCCACGACCCGCGCCGCCTACATGAACGCCACCCCGCGCTGGCGTACGGACCTCTACGCCACCACCGGCACCCCGATGACCCACGGCGAGTACATCGTCCTGGTGAAATCCCTCGGGCGCCGGTTCATCCCGGAACTGAAGGCGCCCGAGGTCGCGATGCCGTTCGGGGGCTACACTCAGGATCAGTACGCGCAGGCGATGATCGATGCCTACCGCCAGGCGGGGGTGCCGGCCGCCGACGTCCGGCCGCAGAGTTTCCAGCTGCGGGACATCCTGTATTGGCTGGAGGCGGAGCCGGACTTCGGCCGGCAGGCGCTTTGGCTCGACAACCGCGACGAGACCGATCCGGGCTTCGACCCCGAGACGCCCGCGAGCTGGAAACCCGGCATGGCGGACCTCGCCGCCCTCGGCCTGCGCACGCTGGCGCCGCCGCTCTGGATGCTGGTGCGGGTGGGGGCCGGCGGGGGCATCGAGCCGTCCGCCTACGCGCGCGCGGCGAAGGCCGCCGGCCTCGAGCTGATCACCTGGTCGTTGGAGCGCTCGGGACCGCTGAAGGGCGGGGGCGGATACTACTACAAGTCCATCCGGCCGCTGATCGAGCGGGACGGCGACGTGCTCGCCCTCCTCGACGTCCTGTACCGGGACGTGGGTGTGACGGGGGTCTTCTCGGACTGGCCGGCGACGACGACGTTCTACGCCAACTGCATGGGGATCGAGTGAGGGGCGCGGCTCCCCCCCGCGGGGAAGCCGCGCGGGAGCCGTATCAGGCGATGTACTGGCCGCCGTTGATGGTGAGCGTCGAGCCGGTGACGAAGCCCGAATCCTCCGCCGCGAGGTACTCCACCGCGCGGGCGATCTCCTCGGCCTCGCCGAGGCGGCCGACGGGGATCGTGGAGATGATCTTGTTGCGGATGTCTTCCGCCACCGCCATCACCATCTCGGTGGCGACGTAGCCCGGCGCGATCACGTTGACGGTGATGCCCTTGCCGGCGCTCTCCTGGGCGAGCGCCTTGGCGAAGCCGATGACGCCGGCCTTGGCGGCCGAGTAGTTGGTCTGGCCGGCCTGGCCCTTCTGGCCGTTGATCGACGAGATCAGGATGATGCGGCCGAAGTTGCGCGAACGCATGCCTTCGATGAGCGGACGCGTGCAGGTGAACATCGAATCGAGGTTGGTCTTGATGACCGCCTGCCACTTCTCGAAGCTCATCTTGTGGAACGCGCCGTCGCGGGTGATGCCGGCGTTGTTCACCAGGATGTCGATGGGACCGACCTCGGCCTCGATCTGCTTGATGCCGGCCTCGCAGGCGGCGTAATCGCCGACGTCGAACTTGAAGACCGGAATGCCGGTCTCGGCCTTGAAGGCGTTGGCGGCTTCGTCGTTGCCGCCGTAATTGGCGGCGACCTTGTAGCCCTTGGCCTGAAGGCCCTTCGAGATGGCGGCACCGATGCCGCGCGTTCCACCCGTGACGAGGGCGACGCGTTCTTGAGCCATGATATCCTCCGGTTCGTGTTTTTTTGGCAGGTTCGCGAGTGGGTCGTGCGCGGCTTTAGCTGGCGAGGCAGCCGGCGCGCGACCCATTTAAATTTGCGGCGCCATCAAGAATTATGGCGCCGCAAGGCCGTGCGATCAGACGCGCTCGATGCACATGGCGACGCCCATGCCGCCGCCGATGCACAGGGTGGCGAGACCCTTCTTGGCGTCGCGGCGCTTGAGCTCGTGCAGCAGGGTGACGAGGACGCGGGCGCCGGAGGCGCCGATGGGGTGGCCGATGGCGATGGCGCCGCCGTTGACGTTCACCTTGTCGGTGTCCCAGCCCATGTCCTTGTTCACGGCGAGCGCCTGGGCGGCGAAGGCCTCGTTGGCCTCGATCAGGTCGAGGTCGGACGGCGTCCAGCCGGCCTTGTCCAGGGCCTTGCGCGAGGCCGGGATCGGGCCGGTGCCCATCACCTTCGGGTCGACGCCGGCGGTGGCCCAGGACACGATGCGGGCGAGCGGCGTGATGCCCCGGCGCTCGGCCTCGGAGGCGGACATCAGCACGATGGCGGCGGCGCCGTCGTTGAGGCCCGAAGCGTTGGCGGCCGTCACGGTGCCGTCCTTCGAGAAGGCGGGCTTGAGCTTGGCCATCGCCTCGATGGTGGCGCCGTCACGGATGTACTCGTCGGTGTCGACGATGGTGTCGCCCTTGCGGCCCGGCACGGTGACGGGGCAGATCTCGTCCTTGAAGCGGCCTTCCTTGCGGGCGGCCTCGGCCTTGTTCTGCGACTTCGTCGCGAACTCGTCCTGCTGCTCGCGGGTGAGCTGGAAGGCCTGGGCCACGTTCTCGGCGGTGGTACCCATGTGGTAGCCGTTGAAGGCGTCCCACAGGCCGTCCTTGATCATGGTGTCGACGAGCTTGACGTCGCCCATCTTCTGGCCGCCGCGCAGGTACTGCGCGTGGGGGGAGAGCGACATCGATTCCTGGCCGCCGGCCACGATGACCGTGGCGTCGCCGTTGGCGATCTGCTGCATGCCGAGGGCGACGGTGCGAAGCCCCGAGCCGCAAACCTGGTTGACGCCCCAGGCCGTGGCCTTCTCGGGGATGCCGGCCTTGATGGCGGCCTGGCGGGCCGGGTTCTGTCCGGCGCCGGCGGTGAGCACCTGACCGAAGATCACCTCGTCCACGTCGTCGGGGGAGACGCCGGCCCGCTCCAGGGCGGCCTTGATCGCCACGGCCCCGAGGTCATGGGCGGGTACGGTGTTGAAGGCGCCGCCGAACGAACCGACGGCGGTGCGGGCCGCCCCGACGATGACGATATCTTCTGCTGCCATGGTGACGTTCTCCTCATGCCGGCCGGCGCTGCGTTGTCGCTTACGGGTGAGCGTGCGCGCCTTGTGCCGTTGCCATCGGATGAAAGCCCACGACCCCGCGAAGTCAAGGCGCTTTGGCGAGGACGCGGAGGCTCTGTCATACCCGTGGGTGCGGAGACCGGCACTATTCCGCGTGGACGGCGGTCAGATAGGTGTTTTCGTCGGCGGGCGAACGCCTTAAGATGAATCTAGGCGGATCTGGAGTGTTCACGGCTCCGTGTGCGTCGTCGAAGATCGAGCCGCAAGGATCGAGCGACCTGCATGATCGCGTTGGGAGAGGCCCCCAGAGATGGCGGACAACGGTAAGTCCAACCACACCGTTATCAAGAAGTACGCCAACCGGCGCCTCTACCATACCGGCACCTCGACCTACGTCACCCTCGAGGATCTCTCGACGATGGTCCAGAACGGTGAGGACTTCCTCGTCTACGACGCCCGTTCGGGCGACGACATCACCCGCTCGGTGCTCACCCAGATCATCTTCGAGCAGGAGAACAAGGCCGGCGACGACAACCTGCTGCCGGTCGCGTTCCTGCGCCAGCTCATTCGCTTCTACGGCGACAGCATGCGCACCATGGTGCCGAGCTTCCTCGAATTCTCCATGGCCAACTTCGCCCGCGACCAGGACGGTCTGCGCGAGAAGATGACCCAGAGCTTCGCCCCCACGGTGTTCCAGAACGCCATGGAGGAGCAGGTGCGGGCCAACATGAGCTTCTTCGGCGACGCCATGAAGATGTTCACGACCTTCGGCACGGGTCCCCTCTCGGGCATGGGCTCGCACCCCTCCGCCGCGCCGCGCCCGGCGCAGGCGGCGGTTCCGACGCCCACGGGGGCCGACCTCGACGATCTCAAGCGCCAGATGGCCGAGATGCAGTCGCGCCTCGAGGATCTCTCGAAGAAGTAGGGTCCCGCCGCCGCCCCAGGATGAAAGGTTGACGAACCGTTAACGTCGGCCCACCTCTTGCGCATCTCACCCCGGTTCACACGGGAATGGATGCGATGGGGCGATCTGGAACAGGCCGACGTCCGGAAACGGAACAGGCGCCGGTCTACGATCTCGTGGTGGTTCCCGGCGGCGTCGAAGCGCAGGGCTTCCGGCGAGTCGCTTCCGCACGGGCGAATGCGGGTTTCCTCACCCACCTTCTCGTCAGCGCCGACCCGGCCATGCGCCCCGCACGGCTGGAGCGGACGCGCCTGGCCGCGGCCACCTATGCGGCTGCGGGTCGACGCATCGCCTGATCATCGGTCCAATACGAAAAACCGCGCCCGCTCTCGCAGGGCACGGTCTGTTCGCGCTCCGTCGGAACCGGTCTTCCGTCAGACCTGGTCCACGGGCGCGGTCCGTCGAACCCGGGCCGCCGGAGCGGCCATCCCGCCCGAGGGCGCGGCGTCGGGTTCAGGCCTCGGCCGACTTCATCTTGAGGACCTGACGGCCGCGGTACATGCCGGTCTTCAGGTCGATGTGGTGGGGACGGCGCAGCTCGCCCGAATCCTTGTCGGCGACGTAGGTCGGAGCCTTGAGGGCGTCGGCGGACCGGCGCATGCCGCGCCGCGAGGGGGAGGTCTTGCGCTTCGGAACGGCCATGGGATGATCCTGTCGATGGCAAAAATGGCGCCTCAGGCGATCCCCCTCCGGGAGGACGCCTCGGCACCGTGTTCAAACGGAGATTCGAGGCCGGGCTTATAGCCGCGCGCGGTCGTCCTGGCTAGGGCACCGGGCGGAAAAGTGGAGCCGGTCTCCGCCGCGGCGATACGGGCGGAAAAGCGTACGGATCAAGATCTCGCGCGGTGATCCGGCGTTCCGCCAAGGCCTGCGCGGCGCAGTCGCATCGTTAACCAAGGCCTGCGCGGCGCAGTCGCATCGTTAAGCGGCGGTTCAACCGCGTTTGTCTAGGTCTTCGAAGGTTGGCGCGGCACCGCGATCACGCCATCGACCCGGGAGTGTCCCATGCCGTCATCCCTTCTTCGCAGCCTCGTCGTCCTGGCCGGCCTCGCCACCGTTCCCGCACTGGCGCAGGCTCCGAGCCCTTCTGCCCCGAGCCCCACAATCCCCACGACGAAGCCTGCCCCGGCGGTGCCGGCGCCCTCGAATCCCACTCCCCCCACCGTCACGCCGCCGAAGGCGCCGACGACGGCCGCCCAGCCCGAGTCGGGCAAGGCCGAGACGGGCAAGGCCGCGCTCATCGACCTCAACAGCGCCAGTCCCGCCGAACTCGATGCCCTGCCGGGCATCGGCGCGGCCCGCGCCGCCGCCATCGTCAAGGGCCGGCCCTATCGCGGCAAGGACGAGCTCGTCTCGAAGAAGGTCCTGTCGCAGGGCGTCTACGACGGTATCAAGGACAAGGTGATCGCCAAGCAGAAGTAAGCGCTCATGGCGCGCGGCGGATCGGGTATCCGCCGCGCTTGTCCGCCCGGGGGCCGGGTGTTACGCGCGGAGCCGTCTGTCTCCATCCGCGAAGTCCCCCATGCCGCCCCAACCCCTCGTGCGCGTCCATCGTGGCGACCTGCCCGCCGATTACGTCGCCGGCCCCGCCATCGCCATCGACACGGAGACCCTCGGGCTGAACCCGCACCGGGACCGGCTCTGCGTGGTTCAGATCTCGCGGGGGGACGGCAGCGCCGACGTGGTGCAGATCATCCCCGGCGGCCCGGTGCCGGAGGTCCTCGCCCGGGTGATGGGCGATCCCGGCACCCTCAAGATCTTCCATTTCGGCCGGTTCGACCTCGCCGTGCTGTTCAACGCGCTCGGGGTGATGCCTGCCCCGGTCTACTGCACCAAGATCGCCTCGAAGCTCGCGCGGACCTACACCGACCGCCATGGGCTCAAGGATGTGGTCCGCGAACTCGTCGGCGTCGACCTGTCGAAGCAGCAGCAATCCTCCGACTGGGGCGCCGAGACCCTGAGTCAGGCGCAGATCGACTACGCGGCCTCCGACGTCCTCTATCTCCACGCCGTCCGTGGCCGCCTCGACGCGATGCTGGCCCGCGAGGGGCGGACGGAGATGGCCCAGGCCTGCTTCGACTTCCTGCCGACCCGCGCCCGCCTCGACCTCGCCGGCTGGCCGGAGACCGACATCTTCGCCCACACCTGACGGAATTCTTCGCCGAGCCTTCGTCTTCGGCAAGTCTCTGTCTTCGCCAAGCCTTCGTCTTGGACAGGGCCTCGCTTCCATGGGGCGGTGCGTCCTCGCACATGAGCGCGGCCGGGCGTGCGGGCGCCCTTGATGATTTGGCAACGGGGTGGTCATAACTTCGCCATGGCCCGCGCGCATCCGGCGGCATGTTTGGGACTGTCATGCAGGTGGGCGAGGCCATCGAGACCGAGACATCCGGCGGCCCGCGCGCCGATGCGCGCCGCACCCGCGCCCATGCGCGCGCCCGCAGCCACAGCACCCGCGTCCGAACCCTGCGGCGGGTCATCCCCCTGGTGGCCGGCACGGCGGTGCTGGCCCTCGCGGCCGTCCTGTTCAATC
This sequence comes from Methylobacterium sp. Leaf100, assembly GCF_001422845.1. Lineage (NCBI taxonomy): Bacteria > Pseudomonadati > Pseudomonadota > Alphaproteobacteria > Hyphomicrobiales > Methylobacteriaceae > Methylobacterium > Methylobacterium sp. Leaf100. The sequence continues at coordinate 157,841 of NZ_LMMW01000056.1, forward strand.
CGTTCGGCACGAGCCTGCCGGGCGTGAGCGTCGGCCCCGTCAGCCTGTCCGGCACCAAGGTGAAGATGGAGAGCCCGCGCCTGTCCGGCTTCCGCCAGGGCGAGCGCGGCTACGAGGTCACGGCCACGGCGGCGTTCCAGGACGTGCGCAAGCCGACCCTCATCGAATTGCAGGCCATGAAGGGCCGCCTCAACACCGACGACAAGGGCGGCCGCGCCCATCTCGAGGCGGCGTCGGGCCTGTTCGACACGGCCCGGGAAGCCCTGACCCTGGAGCAGGACATCCGGATCTGGACCGACAAGGGCGAGGAGATCCGCCTGAAGTCGGCCGCCGTCGATTTCAAGGCCGGCACGGTCAAGTCGAACGAGACCGTCACGGTGACGATCCCGAGCGGCACCGTGGTGGCCGACACCCTCGACGTCACCGACAGCGGCCACGTCATCTCCTTCGTGGGCAACGTCCACACGGTGCTGCACGAACTCGACAGGCCGGACAAACCCGCCAAGCCCCCCCGCGTCCTCACCTCCGCGGCCGAGCCGACGGATGGGGAGTCCCGCCCGTGATCGCCCTGCGGTCCGTCGGCTGGGCGGCCCTCGCCGCCGGTCTCGCCCTCGCGGTGCCGGCCGGTGCGCAGACGGCCGCCCCCGCTCTGAAGAAGGAGAAGCCCGCCGGCGGCCTCGGCAATCTCGGCGGCGGCGGCAAGGAGCCGATCAAGATCGACGCCGACCGCCTCGACGTGTTCGACCGCGAGAACAAGGCCGTCTTCGCCGGCAACGTGGTGGCCGTGCAGGGCGACAGCACCATCCGCTGTTCCAGCATGACCGTGCGGTACAAGCGGGGCAAGAAAGACGACAAGAAGGGGGACGCGGCCCGGGAGCCGGCCGCCGACACGGCCGAGGCCTCGGAAAAACCCGCCGGCGGGATGGGCGAGAACGGCATCCAGCGCGTCGAGTGCGCCGGCCCCGTCACCGTGGTGCAGAAGGACCAGGTCGCGACGGGCGACAACGCGGTGTTCGACCAGGAGGCCAAGCGCATCGTGGTCACCGGCAACGTCGTGCTCAGCCAGTGCCAGAACGTGACCCGCGGCTCGCGCCTCGTCTACGACATGAACACCGGCCGGGCGAACATGGACCCCGTGGCCGGCGGCCGGGTCTCGGCCCTGTTCGTGCCGCAGAAGGAGGACGGCCCGAAGACCGGCAAGGGCTGCGCGACGCCCCCCGCCGCGGCCAAGGCTGTCCAGAAACCGGCGGACGGCAAGCCCGCCGAGGCGGCCAGGCCCCGGGCGCAGGCGAATTGAGCGCCGCGTCGCCGGTGTCTGCCGCCCCGGTCCAGCCGTCCCTGTTCAGCCGGATGTTCGGTCGGGGCCGCCGCGACGCGGCCGCCGCGCGCGAGGCCGCGATCCTCGCCGAGGGCGGCGGGCCGGGCATCCTGCACGTGCGCGGCCTGCGCAAGAGCTACGGCGCCCGCACCGTGGTGCACGAGGCCGGCCTCACCGTGCGCAACGGCGAGGCGGTGGGTCTGCTCGGTCCCAACGGCGCCGGCAAGACCACGATCTTCTACATGATCACCGGCCTCGTCTCGGCCGATCGCGGATCGATCAGCCTCGACGGCCTGCCGATCACCCACCTGCCGATGTACCAGCGCGCGCGCCTCGGCATCGGCTACCTGCCGCAGGAAGCCTCGATCTTCCGCGGCCTCACGGTGGAGGACAACATCCGGGCCGTGCTCGAAGTGGCCGAGCCCGACCGCAAGGAGCGGGCGAAGAAGCTCGACTCCCTGCTGGAGGAGTTCGACATCGCGCGCCTGCGCAAGTCCCCCTCCATCGCCCTGTCGGGCGGCGAGCGCCGGCGCTGCGAGATCGCCCGGGCGCTGGCCTCGTCCCCGAGCTTCATGTTGCTCGACGAGCCCTTCGCGGGCATCGACCCCATCGCGGTGGGGGACATCCAGGATCTGGTGAAGCACCTGAAGCAGCGCGGCATCGGCGTGCTCATCACCGACCACAACGTGCGCGAGACCCTGGGACTCATCGACCGGGCCTACATCGCCCATTCGGGCCGGATCCTCACGGAGGGCACGCCCGAGGAGATCGTCGCCAACCCCGAGGCGCGGCGGCTCTATCTCGGCGAGGATTTCCGCCTCTAAGCCGGGTTCGCTGAAACGGCCCCCGAACCGAGTGCGGCCCCGCGACGGCCCATTTCGCCCCATCCGAGACGCGTCGTCCGCCGCGTCCGGGAAGGCTTTCGTTACCGCCCCGATGTGATGCTGACACCACGCCGCGGCGGCGCGTGCAGGCGGCTGGGCAATTTTTAGGCACCGAGCACCCAACACACTTTGACGTGGGCGCAGGTTGGGGCTAAACCTCGAAACGGTAAAAAGAAGCAAGATTGATGCCGAAGTTCGGCCCGCGCTGCCGCGCGCCGCCGAGCGGAGGTGCGACTCGGGGATCGGGACCTTACCATGAGTCTGGTGCAACGGCTGGAAATGCGCCAGGGCCAAGCCCTGGTGATGACGCCTCAGCTCCTGCAGGCGATCAAGCTCCTTCAACTCTCCCATCTCGACCTCACCGCCTATGTGGACGCGGAACTCGAGCGCAATCCGCTCCTCGAACGCGCCGAGGGCGAAACCGGGGACGAGCGTACCCCCGGCGAGACCCCGTCCGAATCCTCCGTCGACCGCCAGGGCGAGGAGGGGGGCGATTTCGACGGCGGCGATTTCGAGGGTGGCGAAGAGCCCTGGATCGCCACCACCCTGACGGCGAGCGGCGCCGACATGGAGGGCGCCCTCGACACCCGCCTCGACAACGTGTTCGCGGACGAGAACCCCACCCATGCCCGCGAGGCGGCGTCGGGCGACATGCTGTCCCTGACACCGGCACCCTACGGCAACACCGGAGGCTCCTTCGACGGCCAGGCCCCGGATTTCGAAGCGACCCTCACCTCCGAGATGTCCCTGCGCGAGCATCTGGTCGCCCAGCTCGACCTCGCCACCCGCGATCCGGCCGACCGTCTCATCGCCGGCTTCCTCATCGATGCCGTGGACGACGCCGGCTACTGCCGCGAATCCATCGACGACCTCGCCGAGCGGCTCGGCACGTCCCTCGACACCGTCGCGCGCGTGCTGAAACTGGTGCAGAGCTTCGAGCCGGCCGGCATCGCCGCCCGCGACCTCGCCGAATGCCTCGCCCTGCAGCTGCGCGACCGCGACCGGTTCGATCCGGCGATGCAGGCCCTGGTCTCGCGCCTCGACCTCGTGGCCAAGCGCGATTTCGCCTCGCTCCGGCGCCTCTGCGGCGTCGACGACGAGGACCTCGTCGACATGCTGGCCGAGCTGCGCCGCCTCGACCCGAAGCCCGGCCGCGCCTTCGGGGCCCGGGCCGTCGAGGTGCTGATCCCCGACGTGTTCGTGCGCGCCGCCCCCGACGGGTCGTGGCTGGTGGAATTGAACGCCGAGGCCCTGCCGCGCGTTCTGGTGAACCAGAGCTACTACGCCCGCGTCTCGCGCGGGGCGCAGGCCGAGGGCGACAAGGCGTTCCTGTCCGAATGCCTGCAGACGGCGAACTGGCTCACCCGCAGCCTGGAGCAGCGCGCCCGCACCATCCTCAAGGTCGCCTCCGAGATCGTGCGCCAGCAGGACGCGTTCTTCCTGCACGGGGTCGCGCACCTGCGCCCCCTCAACCTCAAGACCGTCGCCGAGGCCATCGGCATGCACGAATCCACCGTCTCGCGGGTGACCTCGAACAAGTCCATCGGCACGAGCCGGGGCACCCTGGAGATGAAGTACTTCTTCACGGCCGCCATTCCGGGCGCCGCCGGCACCGCCGCGCATTCCTCGGAGGCCGTGCGCCACCGGATCAAGCAGCTCGTCGACGGCGAGGCCCGCAGCGACGTGCTCTCCGACGACGCCCTGGTGCAGAAACTGCGCGACGAGGGCATCGACATCGCCCGCCGCACGGTGGCGAAGTACCGGGAATCCCTACGGATTCCCTCCTCCATCGAGCGCAGGCGCGAGCATTTCGCCTACGCGCGGTAGGGGAGCCCCCCTCAGTACCCCTCCGCCAGGGTGCCGCGCTGGCGGGGGTCGGCCGCTCCGGCCACGAGCCCGTCCGCGGTCATCACCGAATTGGCCGAGCCCGAGGCCGGCGCCACCACCACCCGGTGGCCGCGCGCCCGCAGGATCGCGAGGGTGTCGGGCGAGACGCCTTCCTCCACCGTGAGCACGTCCGGGCGCCACTGGTGGTGGATGCGCGGAGCCGCCACCGCCTGCAGCAGGTTCATGCGGAAATCGACGACGTTGACGATGGTCTGCAGCACCGTCGAGATGATGCGGCTGCCGCCCGGACTCCCCGTCACGAGGAGCAGCTTGCCGTCCCGGAACACGAAGGCCGGCGTCATGGAGGACAGGGGCCGGGCGCCCGGCGCCACGGCGTTGGCCTCGCCGCCGACGAGGCCATAGGCGTTGAGCGCCCCGGTCTTGGCGGAAAAGTCGTCCATCTCGTTGTTGAGCAGCACCCCGGTGCCGGGGGCGACGAGGCCCATCCCGTAGGAAAAGTTCAGGGTGGTGGTGTTCGAGACCGCGTTGCCCTCGGCATCCATCACCGAGAAATGCGTGGTCTGGTCGGACTCGTGGGGGAGGGGATCGCCGGCCTTTACCTCCGCCGCCGGACGGGCGCGGGCCGGGTCGATGGCCGCGCGCAACCCCTCGGCGTAGGATTTGGCCGTCAGCCCCTCGACGGGGATCTGCGACCGCGTCGGGTCGCCGAGCCAGGTGGCCCGGTCGGCATAGGCCGGCTTCATCGACTCGGCGAGGGTGTGGATCGCGTCGGCGCTGCCCGCCCCCATCCGGGCGAGATCGAAGCCCTCCAGCATGTTGAGGATCTCGATGAGGTGGATCCCCCCCGAACTCGGGGGCGGCATCGATGCGATGGACAGGCCCCGATAGGTACCGCGCACGGGTTGGCGGATCACCGGTCGGTAGGCGGCTAAGTCCTCCGCCGTCACGACGCCGCCGGCCTCCTGAACGGCCCGCGCGATGGCCACCGCGATGGGGCCGGTGTGGAACGCGTCGGGGCCGTCCTTGGCGATGGCCCGCAGCGTAGCGGCGAGGTCGGTCTGCACCAGCCGCTCGCCGCGACGGAGTGGTCTGTCGCCGGCAAAGAAGATCGCTCGGCTCGACGGCCAGCGCCCGAGCAGGTCGACGGCGCGGGGCAGGGAATCGGCGAGGCCGGCCTCGACGTCGATGCCCTCGCGGGCCAGCCGCTCGGCCGGGGCGACGAGGTCGGCGAGGGTGAAGCGGCCCGACCCGTAGAGCCGGTGCGCCTCGGCCAAGCCCCGCACGGTGCCGGGCACGCCGACCGCCTTGCCCGTGCGGGTGGAGGCGGCGTGGTCGGGCTCGCCCCGCGCGTCGAGGAACATGTCGGCGCGGGCCGCCGCCGGGGCGGTCTCGCGGTAGTCGATGGCCACGGTCTCGGCGGGGCTCGCCCGATGCACCATCATGAAGCCGCCGCCGCCGAGGTTGCCCGCGCGCGGCAGGGTGACGGCCAGCGCGAAGCCCACGGCCACGGCGGCGTCGACGGCGTTGCCGCCGGCCTTGAGGATCGCAACGCCGACCCGCGTCGCCCGCGCCTCCTGCGAGGAGACCATGCCGTGCGCGGCCAGTACCGGCAGCATCCGGGCGGTGTCCGACTGGATCGGCGAGGAATCCGCCTGAGCCCACGCCGCGTGGGGGAGGCCGAGCAGGAGGCAGAGGGCGAGGACTGGGGTCTGGCGGCGCATTCACACGGCTCCGTCGCGCGGGCCGAAGCGGCCCGCCACCAGCCAATAGACGAGGCCCGAGGCCGCGCCCGTGAGAAACAGGATGGCGGTGATGCGACCCTCCTGGGCGAAGGCCTGCGTGTCGCCGGCGCGGGCCGCGGACCGGGCGAGCCACGGCACGAGCGCCGTGAGGAGGCCCGTGCCGGCGCCGTACCAGGCGGCGGACCGCCAGTTCAGGGTCTCGCCGATCACCGCCAGGGCGACGGGCGGCAGCACGAGGAGGAGGAACAGGGCGCGGGCGAAGGCGGCGAGAGCGAACAGAATCGTCTCGGGGCCGATTCCGGAGGCGAGGTCGTTCAGCCCCTCGAACAGGCCGGCGAGCCCGAGGCTCCCGAGCACGTCGCGTGAGACCGGATCGAGCATGGCTCCCAGCCCGAGGACGAACGCGCCGCACGGGATCGCCAGGAGCAGGGCGAGGCATCCGACGAAGACGCGGCCGAGGAACCGCATGGTGACGCCCTCTTGGATGTGTTGGAAACGCGGCCCTCCTCCCCGCAAGGGGGAAGGGGGTGTCAGGCCATCAATCGTCGTCGCCGTCGTCGGCGCCCGCGTAGACGCCCTCGGCGCCGATCCCGTCCTCCAGCATCATCCGGGCGCGGGCGCGCAGCTTCTCGGTCTCGCTCTTGAGCTGACCGCAGGCGGCGAGGATGTCGCGGCCGCGCGGGGTGCGCACGGGGGACGCGTAGCCGGCGTCGTAGACGATCTCGGAGAAGCGCTCGATGCGCTCCCAGTCGGAGCATTCGTAGACGCTGCCGGGCCAGGGGTTGAACGGGATGAGGTTGATCTTGGCCGGAATGCCCTGGAGCAGCCGCACCAGCTCGCGGGCATCGGCGTCGGTGTCGTTGATGCCCTTCAGCATCACGTATTCGAAGGTGATGCGCCGGGCGTTGTTGAGGCCCGGATAGTTGCGGCAGGCGGCGATGAGTTCGGCCAGCGGATACTTGCGGTTGAGCGGCACCAGGGTATCGCGAAGATCGTCGCGCACGGCGTGAAGCGAGATCGCCAGCATGGCGTGGGCGTCGGTGCCGAGGCGCTGCATCTGCGGCACCACGCCGGAGGTCGAGACGGTGATGCGCCGGCGCGACAGGCCCAGGCCCTCCTGGTCGGCCATGACGCCCACGGAATCGATGACGTTGTCGATGTTGTAGAGGGGCTCGCCCATGCCCATGAACACGATGTTGGTCACCGCGCGGCGAACCTCGTCGGCCCCGGCCGGCGTCGGATTCTGCCCGGCCCAGTCGTTGAGGTGGTCGCGCGCCACCACCACCTGCGCGACGATCTCGGCCGCCGTCAGGTTGCGCACGAGGCGCTGGGTGCCCGTGTGGCAGAACGAGCAGGTGAGGGTGCAGCCGACCTGGCTCGAGACACAGAGGGTGCCCCGGCCCCGGCCGGGAATGTAGACGCACTCGATCTCGGCGCCGCGATTGTGGTCGTGCTTGCCCGTCGGCGCCATGCGCATGAGCCACTTGCGGGTGCCGTCCCGCGAGACCTGCTCGGTGATCACCTCCGGCCGGTCGAGGGTGTAGGCGCGCGCCAGATCCGCCTTCAGGCCCTTGCCGACATTGGTCATGTCGTCGAAGTGCTTGGCGCCGCGCACGTTGACCCAGTGCCAGATCTGGCCCGACCGCATGCGCTGCTCGCGCTCGGACACGCCGATGGCGCCAAGCCGCGCCTTGAGGTCGTCCCGGGTCAGGCCGACGAGGGAGGACCGCCCGAGGGGGCCGCCGAGGGGCGTCGTCTCCGGCGCGAACTCGGGCAGCTTCTCGATTGCGGGGGCGGCGCTCGCGTCGCCCCGGGCGGTGTCGAACGACGCCGTCGCCATGGTCTTGGAACCTTCGATCTGGAATCGGTCCGATATAGGCGATCGGCGCGGCGAAGGCGAATACGGGTGCGGCATGGCCGGCGTGCACCGGGTTGGGCGCGGTGCGCCGGGTGTGGTACCGGGCGCCACGCCTGTTCTGACGCCCGCGAGGTTCGCCGTGATTCCCTGGGTCGCCCTCGACACCGCCCCGATCCCGGGCACAACCGACGAGCTGCGTCTGCTCCAGCGCGGCCATGAATTCCTCATCCGGATCGGCCGCAACGACCTGATGAACAGCCGCCTCAGCGGCTCGGAGGAGGCGCTGGCGACCTTGACGGCGGCGCGGATCGGCGGACGGGCCGGGGCGAAGGTCCTCATCGGCGGCTTCGGCATGGGCTTCACCCTGCGGGCGGCCCTGGACGCCCTGGGGCCGGATGCGCGGCTGGTGGTGGCTGAACTGGTGCCGGCGGTGCTCACCTGGGGGCGCGGCCCCCTGGCCCACATCTCCGCCGATGCCCTGTCCGACCCCCGGGTCGAGGCGCGGGAGGCCGATGTCGCCGCCCTGATCCGGTCCTCTGCGCTGGCCTTCGACGCGATCCTCCTCGATGTCGATAACGGCCCCGAGGGGCTGACCCGGGCGGAGAACGACCGGCTCTACGACGTGGGCGGGCTGGCTGCGGCGCGCAACGCCCTGCGCCCCGGCGGCGTGCTCGCCGTGTGGTCGGCCCATCCCGATCCGGCCTTCACCCAGCGCCTCGTCCGCGCCGGGTTCGCCGTGGAAGCGGTGTCCGTGCGGGCCGGGCGGGGGCGGGGCGCCCGCCACACGATCTGGCTCGCCGTGCGGCCGGAGCGGGCGAAATAGGTCAGCCCGTGGCGCGCAGGCCGTCGCGGCGGCGGCTCAGGCGCGTGGCGCCGTAGATTGCGGCGAGCTGGCGCCGGGCCGCCTTGACCGGAGGGGCGTCGCGCTCGGCGCAGGCCGCCGCGATGGTCCGCAGGGTGTCGGCGACGGAGCGCTGCAGGCGCAGGTCGCCGGGCTGGCGCGCGACGTGATCGCTGGTGCTCATGCGTGTGGCCCCTCGGTGCCGGCCCCCCCCGCGGGGCGTTGCCGCCAGCATCGGCACGGGGCTTGGCCGCAACATGGCAGCTTGGCCGTGACGCGTCCTGTCGGGACTGCGATGCCTATTCGCGGCCGCCGCCCTCGGTGAAGCGGTCGTGGCAGGTGTAGCCGACGAAGCAGCGCGGCGTGTCGCGCGTCAGCTCGAAGGCCGGCCGCGTCGTTTCCGGCAGGGGGCAGAAGCCGCCGTCGCGCACGAACAGGGCGTAGGTGAACGGCCCCGTCGTGAGCACGATGGCGCCCGTGCGGGCGACGAGGCCGGCCGCCTCGGCACAGATCATCTCCGGCATGGCCGGCCGCGGCTGGCCGAACCCTTGGCCGGAGGAGACGAGCAGGACGGCGGTGGCGAACAGGGTGGGGCGCATGGCGGGAGCCACTCTCGAAAGCGTGATCCCCAGTGTGGCCTCACGCGGCGGCGAGCGCCAGGGTGAAGTCGAACGCCTCGGTGACGCTCTCCTGCCACAGGGAAACGGGCGTCGGCCGGGCGAGGTGAAGCGCCCCCTCGGCCTCCCCGTCCGCCATCCGCAGGTCGGCGCCGACCCGGAGGGCGAGGTTCTGCATCGGCCGGTTCCGGCTGAGGCAGCGCACCCGCAGGTCGCGTACGCCGCGATTGCGCGCCGCCCCGGCGATCCGGCGAAACAGGGCGTGGCCGAGGCCGTTGCGCCGGTAGCCGCGCTCCACCGCGAAGGCGGCCTCCGCCTCGGCGCCGAGCCGGTAGCGCGACGGCGGCGCCCGGGTCGGTCGCAGCTCACCGAGGGCCCGTAGGGTGCCGTCGACGAACCCGCCGAACACCACGCCGTCGATCCTCAGGGCCCGGCGCGCATAGGCCAGGGCGGCCGCGTCGCTCAAGGTGCCCATGAAGCGGTTGGCGCGGGTCTCCGGATCGAGGCGCAGGAAGTAGGCCTCCACCGCCGCGGCATCGCTCGGCCACAGGCGGCGGATGACGGGGTGCAGGGCGCGCGGTTCCGATCGGGGTTCGCGTGTTCGGGATTCGGGCATTCGGGGCTCGGGCATGGTGATGCCTCTCCGGCGTGAGGGCGCGCCGCGGCGCGCCGGAATCCGGGCATTGCCTCCCTCAAGGCCGGGCAGATGTGGCATCGCCACCCGATTTGTGCAATGCAGCAAAACGTCATGCCGGCCCTGTCGCTGGCATACCAATCACCCCGCTTGATCCGGCCCCGGACGCGCGGCAGACCCGGATCGTGCGGGCCGCCCGTCCCGGTCCCGGCCCCTGCGTCGAGGCTTACCGTCGTGAGTTCATCAGCCCCCGTGGCGCCGTCCGATCACGCCCGTTCGGGCGCGGTCTCCCCCGGTCCGGTCTTCGAGCGCTACGAGGCCCTGGTGGCGTCGGGCGCCATCGAGCGCGACCCGGCGCAGGTCCACCTCGTGCGGGCGCTGGACGGTCTGGCGCAGGAACTCGGCCGGCGCCGGCGCGCCCGCAAGGGCAGCGCGCTGGGCTGGCTGTTCGGGCGCAAGGCGGATCCGGCCGCCGTGCCGAAGGGCCTCTACATCTGGGGCTCCGTCGGCCGGGGCAAGACCATGCTGATGGACCTGTTCCACGAGGCGGCACCCGGCCCGAAGCGCCGGGTGCACTTCCACGGCTTCCTCGCCGACGCGCACGAGCGCATCCACGCCCACCGCCAGGCCCTCAAGGCCGGCACGGCGAAGGGCGACGATCCGATCCCCGTGGTGGCCGACGCGCTGGCCGACGAGGCGACCCTGCTGTGCTTCGACGAGTTCACCGTCACCGACATCGCCGACGCGATGATCCTGGGGCGCCTGTTCGACGCCCTGTTCAAGCGGGGTGTCACCGTGGTGGCGACCTCCAACGTCGAGCCCGACCGGCTCTACGAGGGCGGCCTCAACCGGGCCCTGTTCCTGCCCTTCGTCGCCGAGCTGCAGAACCGCGTTGACGTCCTGCGCCTCGATTCGCGCACGGATTTCCGGCTGGAGAAGCTCGGGGGCGCCTCGGTCTATCACGTGCCCGCGGACGCGGAGGCCGAGGCGGCCCTCGCCCGCGCCTTCAAGGGTCTCACGGGCAAGGCCCGGGGCAGGCCCGCCACCGTGCGGGTGAAGGGGCGGGACGTGCCGGTGCCGGAAGAGGCGGCGGGCGTGGCGCGCTTCACCTTCGCGGATCTCTGCGCGCAGCCGCTCGGGGCCTCCGACTACATGGCCGTGGCACGGGCCTTCCACACGGTGATCCTCGCCGACATCCCGGTGATGAGCGCGGAGACCCGCAACGAGGCCAAGCGCTTCATCACCCTGGTCGACACCTTCTACGATGCCCACGTGAAGCTCGTCGCCTCGGCGGCGGCCGAGCCGCCGGGGCTCTACACGGCCACCGACGGCCGCGAGGCCTTCGAGTTCGACCGTACGGTGTCGCGCCTCATCGAGATGCGTTCTTCGGAGTATCTCGCCCTGCCGCACGGGGCCGGGGATTCGGAGGCGTCGGGATCGAGCGCGGGTCTGGTCGAGACCTGAGACCGCGATCGCCGCCCCACGCACTGCCCCTCACGTGCGATCGCGGCCCGCGGTCGCAGCGGCGCGGGTGAAGTTTGTGCGCCAACGCACATCCATAGTGCCGGATCGTCCCGGTCAGGGAGCCGGATCGGACCTCCGGCGTTGCACTGCAGCACGCGCTGCATTTAATTGGTCTCATTCCGAAGAACGACGTCGCGCCCGCCGCGCCGCCCATGCCGCCGCCGTCCGGTGGCGGTTGCCGTTCCTGCAGGAAGCCGGGGCTCTCCGCGCGAGCGATCGATGCGGGACCGCGACACGGATCGCGTGCCCGGACGCCGACCACGCGACCCAGACGGGCGGCCCGACGGTCCACGACCGCCGGAATCGCCCGATTCAGGATAGGACAGACCAATGATCAAACTCACCGTGAACGGGGCTGAACGCAGCTTCGACGGCGATCCCGACATGCCGCTGCTGTGGTACCTGCGCGACGAGGTCGGTCTCACCGGCACCAAGTTCGGCTGTGGCCAGGCGCTGTGCGGCGCCTGTACCATCCATGTCGGCGGCACCGCCGTGCGCGGCTGCGTCACGCCGGTCTCGGCCGCCGAGGGTCAGGCCGTCGTCACCATCGAGGGCCTGTCCCCCGACGGCAACCACCCGGTCCAGGCGGCCTGGCGCGACCTCAACGTCGCCCAGTGCGGCTATTGCCAGTGCGGGCAGATGATGCAGGCCGCCTCGCTCCTCACCGATACCCCGAAGCCCACGGACGCACAGATCGACGAGGCCATGAGCGGCAACCTGTGCCGCTGCGGCACCTACCCGCGCATCCGCGCCGCCATCCATCAGGCCGCCGGCCAGGCTGCCCCCGCCGCCAAGGGAGAGCGCCTGTGATCCACGATTCGAAGATGATGGCCGAAGCCACCGCGACCCAAGACACCGCCCCGACGGCCCTCGCCAATGTCAGCCGCCGCGCCATGCTGGGCGGCATGGGTGCCCTGGTGCTCGCCCTGTCGTGGCGTGATTCGGCGAAAGCCGAGGACAAGGCGAACGAGCCGAAAAAATTCGGCGCCGATGCCATGCCGCACGGGTGGCAGGACGACCCGAAGGTGTTCGTCGCCATTGCGCCCGACGGCACCGTGACGGTGACCTGCCACCGCGCCGAGATGGGCCAGGGGGTTCGCACCTCCATCGCCTTCGTGGTCGCCGACGAACTCGAAGCCACCTGGGACAAGGTGAAGGTCGCCCAGGCCTGGGGCGACGAGACCCGCTTCGGCAACCAGGACACGGACGGGTCGCGCTCGCTCCGCCACTTCTTCCAGCACCTGCGCCACGCCGGGGCCGCCGCCCGCCTGATGCTGGTCCAGGCCGCCGCCAAGCAGTGGAACGTGCCGGTCTCGGAAGTGAAGGCCGAGAACCACGTCGTCACCCACGCCAAATCCAAGCGCAGCCTCGGCTACGGCGAGATCGCGGCGGCAGCGGCCGAACTGCCGGTGCCGGCCCGCGAATCCGTGACGCTCAAGGATTCGAAGGACTTCAAGTACATCGGCAAGGGCAAGATCGGCCTCGTCGACAACCGCGACATCACCACGGGCAAGGCCGTCTACGGCCTCGACACCAAGATCGACGGGATGCTCTACGCCCTCGTCGCCCGCCCGCCGGTCTTCGGCGGCAAGGTGGTGAGCTACGACGACACCGAGGCCAAGAAAGTCCCGGGCGTCGTCAAGATCTTCAAGATCGACGCCCCGGAGGCACCGGTCGAGTTCCAGCCGCTGGGCGGCGTTGCGGTCATCGCGAAAAACACCTGGGCGGCCATGAAGGCCCGCGAGGCCCTCAAAGTGACCTGGGACGACGGCCCCAATGCCTCCTACGACTCCGTCGCCTTCCGGGGCGAGCTGGAGAAGGCGGTGCGTGCCCCCGGCAAGGTCGTGCGCAACCAGGGCGACGTCGACGGCGCGATGGCGAAGGCCAAGAAGCGGGTCGAGGCCGAATACTTCGTGCCCCACCTCGTCCAGGCCCCGATGGAGCCGCCGGCCGCCGTGGTGCGGATCAAGGACGGTTTCTGCGAGGCCTGGGCCTGCACCCAGGCGCCGCAGGCGACCCACGACCGGCTGGCGAAGAAGTTGAATCTCGCGGCCGACAAGGTGCGGGTCAACCAGACCCTGCTCGGCGGCGGTTTCGGCCGCAAGTCGAAGCCGGATTACGTGCTCGAAGCGGCCCTGTGCTCCCAGGCCGTGGACGGCGCCCCGGTGAAGCTGACCTGGACCCGTGAGGACGACCTGCACCACGGCTACTACCACACCATCTCGGTGGAGCGCCTGGAAGCCGGCCTCGACGACAAGGGCATGCCGGTGGCTTGGCTCCACCGTTCGGCGGCCCCCACCATCGGGTCGATCTTCGCGGCGGGCGCCAAGAACGAACTCCCGTTCGAGCTCGGCATGGGCCTCACCAACACGCCGTTCGCCGTACCCAACATCCGTCTCGAGAACCCGGCGGCCGACGCGCACGTGCGCATCGGCTGGTTCCGCTCGGTCTCGAACATCCCGCACGCCTTCGCGATCCAGTCGTTCGTGAACGAGTTGGCGCATGCGGCGGGGCGGGACCCGAAGGAGTACCTGCTCGCCCTCATCGGCCCCGATCGCAAGATCGATCCGACGACGCTCGGCGATGTCTGGAACTACGGCGAGGACCCGGCCCGCTACCCCATCGACACGGCACGCCTGCGCGGGGTCATCGAGGCGGCGGCCAAGGGCATCGGCTGGGGCCGCAAGATGGCGAAGAACACCGGGCTCGGCATCGCCGGTCACTACAGCTTCGTCACCCACACGGCGGTCGCCGCCGAGGTGGAGGTCGGGGCCAAGGGCGAGGTCGTGGTCAAGCGCGTCGACATCGCCGTCGATTGCGGACCGCAGGTGAACCCGGAGCGCATCCGGTCGCAGATGGAAGGCGCCGTGGTCATGGGGATGGGCCTCGCGCTCTCGGCCGAGATCACGTTCAAGGACGGTCGCGCCCAGCAGAACAACTTCGACGGCTACGAGATCACCCGCATCGACGCCGCCCCGAAGGAGATCCACGTCCACCTGCTGCCGAACCCAAACTTCTCGGGGCCGCTGGGCGGCGTCGGCGAGCCGGGCGTGCCGCCGGTCGCCCCCGCCATCGCCAACGCGATCTTCGCGGCCACGGGCCGTCGCATCCGGCAACTGCCGATCCGCGACCAGCTCAGCGCCTGAGCGGACGCCCCTCGGGGCGCCGCGACGAACCCGGCCCTGGGCCGGTGCCTCTCCGGGAACTTCACGACGATGGACAGCACGAGAAACGGGGGTGTCGCATCGCGCGGCACCCCTTTTTCATGGTCGGGCGCGACGAAAAACGGTGGTTCCGCCATCCGGGCCGGAGCCGTCCCGCCTCCCGGCGGGTTGACCCGGGGAAGAGGCCGCCGCTTCGGCGCCTCGCTGCTGTATCGGGATTCGATTCGACGATGCCATCGAACACGACACGACCCGCCTGGCTCGCCGCCGGCCTCCTCGCCGCGACGCTCGCGGGTGCGGTGAGCCAAGCCCACGCCTCGCCCTGCGCGGACGAAATCGCGGCCCTCGAGGGCAAGGTGAAGAATCAAGCCAAGGAGTCGATCTCGGCCTCCACGAGCGGCCAGGCCGATGCCGGCGCGCGCGGCGGCGAGGGTGGGGCGTCCGGCGGCAATCCGAGCACGCACCCCACAACGCCACCGGAGAAGTCGGCCGAGGCCGGCAAGGGCGGCGACAAGGCGATGCAGGCCAAGGTCGCCCTCGACGAGGCCCGCACCGCCGATGGCAAGGGCGACGCCAAGGGTTGCAGGGAGGCCCTCGGGCGCGCCAAGCAGCAGCTCGACGCGGCCCCTTGAGCGGGCGGCGGAGCGGCCCGGACGGGCGGGCTCCGCACGCAAGGACCGTCGTCTCGTCCGACGAGACGCCGGGCCGGGCGGCACCCCTCAGGCGGCTGCGCTGAGGGCGTGCTTGTTGCCGTTGAGGCCGGCACAGAGGTCGTCGATGGCGGCCAAGTCCAGGGCCTCGCCGGAATGCCCGGCGATGGCGTCGATCAAATGATCCTGCTGCGGATTAAATGGATTTCCCTGCAAACGATAGAATTGATAATACCGCAGCGCAGCGATCACTGTATCCCGCTCGCGTTCGGTCATTGCAATACTTTGCATGCCACTCAATTTGACCTCATCCAGACTGCGAGGTGGCTGAGCGTAGGGAGTGCTCATGCCTGAGTAAAAGATGTAAACCAGCCGCGATGCCGACGTCTACCACTTGACAGCGGCGCGAAAACGGGCGGCGGGCCGCGTCGGAATGGGGGGGCGGACGCAAGTCTCTGGCACCGCGCCATTTCTCTTCGATCCAACGGTCACGCTTTTATTTCGCGCCTGTCGCCCGAGTCGCGGCGGACCGGTGGCCGATCGCCGGAAACGCATCCTTAACCCTGCTATGCGATCGTCGCCGGGTCCGACCACGCCGATCCGGTGCTGTCGTGACGACGCGGCGAGAGGGGGCTTTTCGAATGCCCGAGACGCACGGCGAACGATCTCATGGCTCCCATGCCGCGGCTGCGACGGAGGCGGGTTCGGTACGCCGTCCGCCGGCCCTGGCGCCGCACGTCCGGCGCCACCTCGGCCACACCCTGCGGGCCTTCTATCCGGCGGATCCGGCCGAACCCGTGGGCGAGCGGATCGAAGCGTTGCTGATTCGGCTCGGCAAGATCGGTTAGCATCGCTTGCCCCGACGGTGTCCCCGGGACACGGCGCTGGAGCCGGCACAGGAGCAATTGATTCACGCCGTTCCGCATTGCCGGGTCGGCCGGGCCGTGGCGTTCATGAACCGGCCAGAAGCGTGGCCGTAAGGCTGGCGTCCCGGTCCTCGAAGCCTAAGATTCCATCGCCATGCTCGTCCTCGCCCTCGTCGTCGCCGGCAATATCCTGTTGGCGGCCCTGTTCTCCCTCGTCGCCGTCGCCGCCGACTGAACGGGCGCCCCCGCGCGCCCTCTTCCGTGCCGCCCGGCACGGTCCGGTTCGCGGACGCCCGCCGGTGCCGCCGGGGTGGATCGACGCACCGTACGATTCGTGCTCGATGCGGGGCTCCCTCGCCTCGGGTCCCGAGGCGTTCCTCGGAGCACGACACTGCATGAACACCAACGCCCTCTCGGTCACCTGGGCCCCGCGCCTGCTCAGCGTCCTACGCATCATGGCGGGGCTGCTGTTCCTCGCCCACGGGACGCAGAAGCTCCTCGGCTTTCCCGCACGCATGGGTGGCGGCGGCGCGCCGGAACTGGTCTCCCTGATCGGGATGGCGGGCCTGCTCGAACTCGTCGGCGGCGCGCTGATCGTGCTCGGCCTGTTCACCCGGCCGGTGGCGTTCGTCCTGTCGGGCCAGATGGCGGTGGCCTACTTCATGGCCCATGCGCCGAAGAGCCCGTTTCCCGCCCTCAACGGCGGCGACGCGGCGATCCTGTTCTGCTTCGTGTTCCTCTACCTCGCCGCCGCCTGCGCCGGCCCGTGGAGCCTCGACGCCCAGCGCCGCGGCCGGTTCTAACAAGCGCCGCGGCCGGTTCTGATCGCGCCCTTCCCAACGTAAGCTGTGCCGTTCGTCACCGCCCCGGCGGCGCCGGCACGGCATCGTCCTGACACCGGGCCGATCGGGGCCGGACGGACCTTCAGACCATGAGCGCTTCCCTCTCGCCGGCCCCCTGGGACAGTGCGCTGGCGTCCTCCGAAGGGGCACGCCAGCGCCTGCCGATGGCCCTCAAGCTCGCCTACACGGCTTTCATGGCCGTGCTGGTGCCGACCTACGGGTGGTATTACGGGCCGACGAACTTCCTCTACTTCTGCGACATCGCCCTGATCCTGACCCTCTGGGGGATCTGGACCGAGCGCGCGCTGCCCATCTCCATGGGCGCCGTCGGCATCCTGGCGCCGCAGGTGATCTGGGTGGCGGATTTCACCGCCGGCCTGTTCGGCCTGCCGATCACCGGCATGACCGACTACATGTTCAAGTCCGAGAATTCGCTCTTCCTGCGCGGCCTGTCGCTGTTCCACGGCTGGCTGCCGTTCCTGCTGATCTATCTCGTCTGCCGCCTCGGCTACGACCGCCGCGCCTGGGCGGCGTGGTCGGGCCTCGCCGTGGTGGTGCTGGCGGTCTGCTTCTTCGCCATGCCAGCGCCGCGCCCCGATCCCGGCCTCACCCCTGTCAACATCAACTACGTCTGGGGCATGAGCGACACCGCCGCACAGACCTGGATGTCGCCTTACGCCTGGTTCGGCCTCCTCGTCGTCGGCATTCCGCTCGCCCTGTGCGGGCCGACGCACCTCGCCCTGCGCGCCGTGATGCCGAAGGCCGTCAGGCGATGAAGCGCCAGACGCTGCTCTGCTTGATCTCGGCATCCTCCAGGGACCGGCTTACCGGCACCGCGTAGGTGGCGAGCCGTTCGAGCCGGTCGCGCGGCAGGTAGGACCGGCCGGGATCGCCCACCAGCACCGTGGCGCCGCGCGCATGCAGCCCGGCCAGCCACGCGGTGACGCGCTCGGCGAGGTCGCATTCGTAGAAGATGTCGGCGGCGAGCACGACGGCGCTGCCGGGATCGGAGCCGATGAGGTCGTCGCGCACCGCCTCGATGCGGTCGGCGACGCCGTTGGCCGCCGCGTTGAGGCCGATGGCGGGGATCGCGAACCCGTCGAGGTCGCTCGCCGTCACGTGGATCGCCCCGGCTTTCGCCGCCGCGATGGCGACGAGTCCGGAGCCCGAGGCGAAATCGAGGACGCGGCGCCCGGAGACGAGCTCGGGGTTGTCGAGGATGTAGCGGGCGAGCGCCTGTCCCCCCGCCCAGGCGAAGGCCCAGAACGGCGGCGGCAGGCCGATGGCCTCGAGCTCGTCCTCGGTCTTCTGCCACAGGGCGGTGGCCTCGTCGGCGACATGCAGCACGATCTCGGGCGCGTGGGGCACCGGCAGCAGCCGGGTGTTTTCACGGATGAAGGCGAGGGGATCGGGCGAGGCGATCATGCGGCGAGCTCCGCGTAGATCGCACAGACGGCGCCGGCCACGGCCGCTTCCGTGAAGTCCCCCGCCCGGATGCGGTCGCGTGCCGCTTCGCCCATCCGCACCACGAGTCCCGGATCGGCGGCGAGGCGCGCGAGGGCGGCGGCCAGCGCCGCGGAATCGTCGGGCGGGACGACGAAACCTTCGAGTCCGTCGCGCACCAGGGAGCGGCAGCCCGGCACGTCGGTGGTGAGGAGCGCGCGCCCGCAGGCGGCCGCCTCCAGCAGGGTGCGGGGCAGGCCCTCGCCGCCCCGCGAGGGCAGGCAGGCGGCGTGGTGGGCGGCGTAGGCCCCGGCGACGTCGGCGGTGGGCCCGTGCCACGCGATCCCGTCGCGCGACCAGTCCCGGAGCGTCGCCTCGGGGATCGCCCGGCGGTTCGAGGGGTCTGGCGCGCCGTAGAGGGAGAGCTCCACCGCCACCCCGTCGGCGCGGGCGCGGCGCACAGCCTCCACGGCCGTATCGACGCCCTTCGACCACAGCATCCGGGCCACCAGGGCGACCCGCAGGGGCGGGGTCGGCGGCAGGGGTCGGGGCGTGAAGGCCTCGGGATCGACGCCGGCCCCGCCGACGAGGGTGACGGCGGTGTCGGCCGGGTCGAGGCCGAGCGCCCGGGCGTCGTCGGGATTCTCGAACAGGAACCGGGTCCGCTTCGAGGCGAGCGGTCCCCGGATGAGGCCGCGCAGCGCCAGGCGCGACAGCCGGCCGGTGGCGTCGGCGCGGGCGCCGAGGAGCCCGAGGCCGGTCACCGCGTAGACCCGGGCGGGGATGCCCGCCATGGCGGCCGCGGTGCCGCCGACCAGGATGGCGCGGAGCGCGATGCAGTGGACGATGTCGGCCTTCAGCGCCTTGAGGATACCGGCGAGCTGGCCCGCCGCGTACCCCGCCGCCATGGGGTTGAGGCTCGAGCGCTCCGCCTCCAGGTGGACCACCCGCGCACCCGTGGCCTCGATGGGCGCGCGGTGAGCGCGCACCCGCGTCACCACCGCCACGGTGAGACCCATGGCGACGGCCGCCCGCGCCAGGGGCAGGAAGTGCGAGGCGAAGAACCAGTCCTCGGTGACCACGAAGACCAGGGTTTTTCGCGCGTGGGGCGGGTGGGGCGGCGTATCCATCCCTCAGCCTGTAGCATGCCTCGCCGCGCAGAAAGGCAAGACCGCACCAGGACAAGACCGCACGAAGACAAGACCGCCGGAGGACAAGTCCATGCAAACGACCGAAAGCCTGACGATCCGGCCGTTCGAAGCCGACGACCGCGCGGCGGTGATCGCCCTGTGGCGCGCCTGCGGCCTCGTGGTGCCCCACAACGATCCGGACGCCGACCTCGACCGCGCCGCCGGGCGTGCGAACTCCGACGTCCTCGTCGGCGTCACGCCGGGCGGGAGCGTCGCCGCGAGCGTGATGGTCGGCCACGACGGCCATCGCGGCTGGCTCTACTACGTCGCGGCCGAGGCGCGGGGCCGGGGCCACGGCCGAGCCATGGTGGCGGCCGGGGAAGAGTGGCTGCGGGTGCGGAAGATTCCCAAGGCGCAGCTCATGATCCGCGAGAGCAACGTGGGCGTGCGCGACTTCTACGCCGGCCTTGGCTGGAACGCGGTCCCGCGCATCGTCATGGAGCGCTGGCTGTAGCGCGATGTCGCGCCCGGAACGGAGCGGCCCGGCCACCGGTTGTCGCCTCACGAAATCATCCGGGGGAGCGTTTCGCATGACGTCGGATCGGGACGAGGACGGCACCGTCGCCGATCCGCGGGACGCGGCCGAGGAGGCGGGCCTCGCCTATGTCGACGAGTCCACGCCGGGGCTGACCCGCCGCCGGAGCGGCACGGGCTTCGCCTACCGCGACCCCAAGGGCGCCCCGGTGCGCGACGCGAAGACCCTGGCCCGCATCCGGGCGCTGGCCATCCCGCCCGCCTACACCGACGTGTGGATCTGCGCGCGCGCCAACGGCCACATCCAGGCGACGGGGCGCGACGCCAAGGGGCGCAAGCAGTACCGCTACCACGCCGACTTCCGCGCTGCCCGGGACCAGACCAAGTTCGAGCACATCATGACCTTCGCCGACGTGCTGCCGGGCCTGCGCGCCCGCGTCGACGCCGACATGGGCAAGGCCGGCCTGCCCCGCGAAAAGGTGCTGGCGACGGTGGTGCATCTTCTGGAGACCACGCTCATTCGGGTGGGCAACGACGATTACGCCCGCACCAACAAGAGCTTCGGTCTCACCACCCTGCGCGACCGGCACGCCACGATCGCCGGCGCCAAGCTCACCTTCCGGTTCAAGGGCAAGAGCGGCAAGACCTGGGACCTCGGCGTGAAGGACCGGCGCGTGGCCCGGATCGTCAAGGCCTGCCAGGATCTGCCCGGCCAGGAGCTGTTCCAGTACCGCGACGCGGACGGCGCCATCCGCGACGTGACCTCGGCCGACGTGAACGCGTACCTGCGCGAGATCACCGGCCAGCCGGTCACCGCCAAGGATTTCCGCACCTGGGCCGGCACGGTGCTGGCCGCCCTGGCGCTGCAGGAATTCGAGGCGTTCGACAGCCAGGCCGCCGCCAAGAAGAACCTTCGGACGGCCATCGAGAGCGTGGCGAGCCGGCTCGGCAACACGCCGACCATCTGCCGCAAGTGCTACATCCACCCCCAGGTGCTCGACGGCTACCTCGAGGGCGACCTGCTGCTGCAGGTGAAGCACGCCGTCGCGGACGAGCTGCGCGACGACCTTACGCGCCTGAAGCCCGAGGAGGCGGCCGTGCTGGGGCTGCTCCAGGCCCGGCTCGCCAGGGTGAGCAAGGCAACGCCGGTCAGGACGGCCACGCGTAAGACCAAGGCCAGCTCCCAGGCCAAATCTAAGGCCGCGACCAAGTCCGTCGGCAGGGCGGGATCGAACGGACGGGACACGGCGTCCGGCTCCGAAAGGCGCACGAAATCCCGGTCGAAGGCCCCCGATGCCGGGACGGCCGACCGGCCCACCGCCTGAGACCCATCCCGACCGCTGCCGCGAAGACGTGTCGTTTGGGCACGGACCTCCCTCCGCAACCGGATTCGAACACGTCCGTTGCCGAGGACGCGTCCCGGCAGGCTCGCCGGACGGATCTGGATTTTTGGATAGCATGGCACGCATCGCGGTCGTCACGGGCGGGACCGCCGGCATCGGGCTGGCGACGGCGGAGCTGTTCGCCAAGCGCGGCTGGGCGGTGGCCGTCATCGCCCGCGATCCGGATCGCCTGTCGGAAACGGAGGCCCTTCTCAAGGCCTACGGCCGGCCGGTCCTCGCCATCGCGGCCGATGTCGCGGATGCCGAGGCCGTCGCGGGGGCGGCCGAGCGGGTGGAGCGCGAACTCGGCCCCATCGACGCCTGGGTCAACAATGCCATGGCGACCATCGTGAATCCGGCCGACCGGATCACCCCCGCGGAGTACCGGCGCGTCACCGAGGTGACTTATCTCAGCCAGGTCTACGGGACGCTCGCGGCCCTGCGGTTCATGAAGCCGCGCAACCGCGGCGCCATCCTTCAGGTGTCCTCGGGCCTCGCCATCCGGGCCGCACCGCTCCAGGCTCCGTACTGCGCCGCGAAGTTCGCCGTCACCGGCTTCACCGATGCCCTGCGGTGCGAGCTCATCCACGACCGGGTCGCGGTCTCTCTGAGCATCGTCTACCTGCCGGCGGTCAACACGCCGCAATTCAACTGGGCCCGCAACCGCACGGGCCACGGCCAATACGCCCCCGACCCGGTCTACGACCCGCGCCTGTGCGCCGAGGCCATCGTATCCACGGCGGCAAAGCCGCAACGGGACGTCTGGGTCGGTCGCAGCGTGCTGATGATGCATGCGGCACAGGTGATCGCGCCCGGCTTCGCCGATTCCAAGGCCGCCAGCATGTGGGACGCCCAACTCACGGACGCACCGGCTGCGGACAAACCCGGCAATCTGTTCGAGCCCGTTCCGGGACCGGCCCGCATCGACGGGCGCTTCGGCGACCGTACGGAAACCACGCGCAGCGAGTATTGGACCAGCCGCGAGCGCGACTGGATGCTGGCCGGCCTCGGCGGTCTCGCCGCCGTGGGTCTCGTCGGTGCGCTCGCCCTGGCGCGCGGTCCGCGCCGTCGGCTCCCGCGCGCCTGAAGCCGAGGGCTGCGACCAAGCCGCGCCGCGCGCGCGAATTTACAGTAGAGTAGACCGATTCGAGCAAGTTCTCCCGGGCCTGTCCTTCCGGACAAGTCCCGCCGGGGGACGCGGGCCGGACGGGAGGATGATCCATGGATGTCGATGCGCTTCTGCTTTCGCGGATTCAGTTCGGCTTCACCATGGCCTTCCACATCATCTTTCCGGCCTTCACCATCGGGCTGGCGAGTTTCCTCGCTCGCCTCGAAGGCCAGTGGTTGTGGACCGGCAACCCCCTGTACCAGAACCTCTACCGCTTCTGGGTGAAGGTCTTCGCGGTGTCGTTCGGCCTCGGCGTCGTGTCCGGCATCGTCATGAGCTACCAGCTCGGCACCAACTGGTCGCGCTACGCCGACTTCACCGGCAACGTGCTCGGGCCGCTGATCCAGTACGAGGTGATTACCGCGTTCTTCCTCGAGGCGGGCTTCCTCGGAATCATGCTGTTCGGCTGGGAGCGGGTGGGGGACCGCCTGCACTTCGTCTCCACCTGCATGGTCGCCATCGGCACCCTGATCTCGGCCTTCTGGATCCTGTCGGCCAATTCCTGGATGCAGACGCCCGCCGGCTTCGTCGTCGAGAACGGCCGGGCGGTGGCCACCGACTGGTGGCAGGTGATCTTCAACCCGTCCTTCCCGATCCGCTACGCCCACATGGTAATGGGCTGCTTCCTCACCACGGCCTTCGCGGTGGCGGGCATGTCGGCCTGGATGATTCTTCGCGGGCGGAAGGAGCCGCCGGCCAAGGTGGCCGGGGCGCGTGTCTCCCTGTCCATGGCCCTGTGGTTCGCGGTGATCTGCACGCCGCTGCAGATCATGATCGGTGACTCACACGGGCTCGCCGTGCTCAAGCACCAGCCGACGAAGCTCGCGGCCATCGAGGCGAACTGGGACCGGCAGGCCAACATGCCGCTGCTGCTGTTCGCGATCCCGAACATGAAGGAGGAGCGCAACGATTTCGAGATCGGTATCCCGAAGCTCGGCTCCTTCATCCTCACCCACGACTTCTCCGGCGTGGTGCCGGGCCTGAAGGACGTGCCGCCCGATCAGCGGCCGCCGGTCTGGCCGGTGTTCTACTCGTTCCGCATCATGGTCGCCATCGGGCTGGCGATGCTCGGCCTGAGCCTCTGGAGCCTGTACCTTCGCTGGCGCGGCACCCTCTACACCAACCGCTGGTTCCTGAATGCCGCGATGCTGATGACGCCGTCCGGATTCGGCGCCGTGCTGTTCGGCTGGTTCACCGCCGAGATCGGGCGCCAGCCCTACATCGTCTACGGGCAGATGCGCACGGCGGACGCGCACTCGCCGCTCACGGTCAACGCGGTCACCACCTCCCTCGTCGCATTCCTCGTCGCCTACGCGATCATCTTCGGGTTCGGCTCGTACTACCTCGCCAAGCTCCTGCGCAAAGGCCCGGAGCCCCTGGAGGAGGCGGTCCGCGGCGAGGATGTCGCGCGGAAACCCAAGCGGCCCCTCTCGGCGCTCGACGAAACGGTTCGGGCGTAGCGTCAGAAGCCGGCCGGGAGGGCGAACTGGCCCGTGGACGGGCCGGCCGTGCGGCGCACGGGGGTGGATCCCTCGGTGTCCGTCACGGGGGCGAGACCGAGCTGGCGGGCCAGGGCGACGAGGTCCTTGAGGCGACCGGTCTGGGTCTTGCGGCGCAGGTTGAGCCGGTGGGTCTCCACGGTGCGGACGCTGAGGCCGAGGCGGCGGGCTACTTCCTTGTTGCTGAACCCGGCACTGAGGAACCGCAGGATCTCCGCCTCGCGCGGGGTCAGGCCGTCGGTGGGGGCCATACCCTGCGCCGGCGCGTCCAGGCCGGCCAGGGCCAGGATGGCGGCGCAGACGACCCGGGCGGAGGCGGTGCGGGCGACGAACATGTCGGTGCCGGCCGCGACCAGCCGCGCCATCGCGGCGGCGTCCAGGGTCTCGAAGGCGGCGACGATCTTGAGGCCGGGACACCGGGCCCGCAGACCGCCGATCCGCGCCACCCCACCTTCGGGATCCCCGTCGCCGACGACCACGAGGGCGACATTGGCCCCGGGCACGTCCGATCCGCCGCGGGACAGGTCCGCTTCGCTCACCGTGTGCAGGGTCGGCTCGTGCTCGAGGGCCGCCCGAAAGCTCGGCTGCAGCCCGTGCGGCTCATCGACGATCAATACTCCAACGGCCTGATGCATGCCGCAATCCCCCTCATGTGCCACCACGAGACACCGCGGCAGTACTGCGAAGGTTCACTTCAAGATCTGTTCCAGGCTTCTGTTTACCATGTCTTGTGTGATTTCAAGATCAGCGCGGAGGGGCCGGGCGATGCCAGTGACGATGACTCCGCGGGATGCCGTACGCCGCTGTCTCGCGGCGGTACAGGCCGAAGTCCCGATGGGAGAGGGGGATCAGCCGGCGCGGGCGAGGATCAGGTCGGAGGTCGCGGTGACCACGCGGTTGCGGCCCGTGGACTTGGCTTCGTAGAGCGCGATGTCGGCGCGCTTGACCAGGCCCTCCACCGTGTCGGCCTCGATCCAGTCGCTGACGCCGAAGCTGCAGGTGAGCCGGATCGGTGCCCGCGCCCCGCGGATGCGCAGGGCCTCGATTCCCCGGCGCAGGCGCCCGGCGAGGGTCTCCGCTTCCGCCGCCGGACGATGCGGCAGGACGATGCCGAACTCCTCGCCGCCGAGGCGCCCGACGATGCCCTCGGTGCCGATCTCGCGGGCGACGGCCTGGATCGCCGCATCGCCGACATCGTGGCCGTACTCGTCGTTGATGCGCTTGAAGTGATCGATGTCGAGGAGGATCGCCGACATCTTGCCGTGGTTGCCGGCCCGGTCGGCCGCCTCGCGGGCGCGCTGGTAGAAGGCGCGGCGGTTGAGCAGGCCGGTGAGCGAATCCGTCTGGGCCAGGCGGATCAGCTCGCTCTGCATGGTGGTGAGCCGGTCGGCGGCGCGGAGCCGGGCGTGGAGCTCCTCGGGGCCGGGCGGCTTCTCGATGAAGTCGTCGGCGCCGCTGTCGAGGGCTTCGGCAAGGTTTCGGGCGTTGCGCGCCGAGGACATGGTGATCACGTACAGAGGCCGATTGGCCTCCGCCAGCAGACGGGCGGACCAACACAGTTCCAGGCCGCTGAGGGGCCTGACTTCGAGGCTGGTGATCAGGACGCGTACGGATTGTGTGGTCTCGACGAAATCCAGGGCCTCGCTGGAGTTCGTGAAGGCCGTGACCGTATGCCCGTTGGGCTCGAGCAGGGCGGCGATCATCTTGAGAACGACGCGGCTGGTGTCGACGAGAACAATATGCATGGCGTGCCCCTCACGTTTTCGGAAGGTATCGCCGAGAGATTAAATTGTTGCCAAGTTTTCTCGCCGCCCGCGATGCTTCGCCAAGCTCAGCGCAACGTTGCCTGCCGGGCCGGTACGCTCACGGGCACGACGCGTGCGCCCCCGGCCGACGCGTATGGCGTGGCGGACGGCGCCGGGGCGAACCGGCTCGCGCGGTCGCGTGCGAGCACCCGTGGTCCTGGCGTCGTACGCGCTTTTGCGGTCGCGCGGGCGGTGGGTGCAGGCGATTCGATCACGTAGACGGTGGGCGTTCCGACGGGCGCAGGGTGGATGCCCGAGACGGTGGGGACGCCGTAGGTGCCGTAGCCCCAGGCGCTCGGGACGATCTGGTCGGGCCGCGGAAACCGGGTGAGGGGTGCGCCGACATAGTCGCCCCGGATCGCGGAGCCGGCGTAGCCGTGGCCCGGCCCGACGTCGCCGTAGATCGCCTGTGCCTGCGCGCCGGCGAAGGTCGCGCACGAGAGGGCGGCTCCCAGCAGGGTCGCCTTGAGACGCGTGATCATCGGTGGCGCACTCCGCAACGGGGCCTCGTTCCTGGCCGGCATCATGAGGCACAAACCGCCGGACCGCCCCGGCGTTCCGGCGGGTGGGGGAGGGGAAGAGTGCGTAGGCCTCGGCCCGACGAAGAAACCCGCCTCGCGGCGGGTCCGATCCACGGGGGATCGCGTCGTCCTCCGGTCCGCGACCCTCGCGGGGTCGCTCAGCGGCAGGTGGTGACCCGCCGGACGATCCAGCCCTCGCCATCGACCCAGAGGCGGCGGCGCGAACGGCTGCAATTCGTCAGGTCGTCGTCCCCCTCGGTCATGGCCGCGACGGCCGTGATCGGACGGTTGGGAAGGGCGGACGCCTCGGACGAACCCTGGTTCGCGGCGGGCGCCGCCTGGGCGCCGGAAAGGCCGACGCACGTGACAAATAGGGCGCCCGCGGCCATGGCGGACAGCCGTGTGTGAAAGACCGACATATCTGAATCCTGACCGCGCACCGCTCGGTACCCTCGACCACCGTTCGGAACGGCCGCGAAGGCCGCTCTCGCTACGACAGATCAAGTCGCGGCGGGCCGGAAGGGTTGCAGGAATTCAGGCGCCCCGGTGGCAGAAAAGTGTCGTTCGCCCCAAGACCAGGCTTCGCCGGCTCAGGGATTCGCCGTCACGGTGATCATCGGAAGGGTGACGGCGACCTGTGCGTCGCCCGGCAGGCCACCGGGCGAGGACGGAAGCAGGATGGCGCCGAGCCCGAGAAGTAGGCTGAACCCGAGCAGGGATACCTCGATGCCGCGATAGAATCCGTCCATGCCGCGCCCCTTCCCAGTGCCTGCGGCCATGATCCGCTACGGTGTGTGAGGAAAGGGTAACCTTGAGTGAGGAAGGGACCTTGGGTGTGGAAGCGGTACCCGCGCGCAGTTCGGATCCGCGGGCGGCCCGCCCCGCCCGCGTCGCGTCAGGCGGATCCGGCGGCCGGCATGCGCAGGAGATCCGGCTGCGGCGGATGAAGCAGGGCGGCGGCGAGGTTGGCCTCGAGGACGATGAGGTCGCAATCGGGGTCGGGCTCCCAGCCGCACCCGCATCCGCCGGGCTGCTCGTGGGCCCGGGCCACCTGCCGGTAGAGGGCGCCGAGGGTCCGGGCCGCCGTTTCGAGGGCCTGCATGGCCGGCAGCGGCGCCCGGTTGAGGCTCTGCCAGAACGCCCGGCGCAGGGACTCGTCCAGGGTGTCCTCGGCCGAAGCCGCCTCGGCGCAGGCGTGAGGGGCGGGGTCGGCGTTGAGGCGGGGGTTCACGCGGGCGTCCTCCGGCGGATGTGGGCCGCGACCGGATCCGGGGCGGTGGCGACGAAATCGATGAAGTCGGTCAGGCGGTGCAGGCGCAGGTCGATGCAGGAGCCGTCCCACCAGGCGAGCTGCGCATAGCCCCGGACCCAATCCAGTGCCCGTTCCATCATCGTCGCCTCCCTGCCCGTCGCCGAATCGACGATGACAGCAATGCAGTGCAACAAGATGGATTTCAATCGTATTGGGAAACATTGGAATGCGTATAAATCGATGCTTCGAGCCTAAAAGACCCAGCTTCGATTTGGATCAATTCCAGGTCTTCGGTAAAATCCGAGCGCGGGCATGGGTTTGCCGCGTCGGCCCGCGAAGGGACGGCGGACGGGAGACGACAAACGGGGACGACGAAAAAAGATCGAGCGCGGTGACCGCCCGCTACAGCAGCGTTCGCATGGCCAGGAGTCCCAGCAGGAGGCCGCCGAGGCCGATCCAGACGGAGCCGAAGATGTAGGCGAGGGCGGCGGCATTCTCCCCGCGCTGCAGGAGGACGACCCCGTCGAGGGCGAAGGTCGAGAAGGTGGTGAATCCGCCGAGCACCCCGGTGGCGAGGAACAGCCGCAGGGGCTGGCTGCCGCCGCGCAGGGCGTACCAGCCCACCAGCACCCCCATCAGGGTCGAGCCCAGGATGTTGAT
The DNA here is from genome assembly GCF_001422845.1 of Methylobacterium sp. Leaf100. NCBI lineage: Bacteria > Pseudomonadati > Pseudomonadota > Alphaproteobacteria > Hyphomicrobiales > Methylobacteriaceae > Methylobacterium > Methylobacterium sp. Leaf100. The sequence goes on from NZ_LMMW01000056.1 coordinate 186,023, forward strand.
GGCGAGGGTTCCGAAGGGAAAGCCCTGACCGAGGCGCACGGCCGCGAGGCCGACGCCGTGGCGGGCCATGCCGCCGAGGCCCGAGCCGAGGAAGACGAGGAGGAACCCCACCGCGACGCTCACGGGGCGCGCCGTCTCAGCCGCGGGTGCCCCAGCGGGTGCCCATCCGGCTCGGCTGGCTGGCGTCGGGGCCCAGCGCCGGCCCGCTCGGCTTCGAGGGCGCGTAGGGCACCGGGGCCAGGGTCTCGGGGACCTCGGATTCCACCGCGACGCGGGGCTTGGCGAACTGGCCGGCGGTGCGGAAGCGCCAGAGATAGCCCGGCACCACCGCCTCCATGGTGGTGGGCTGGAGGCCGATGCCCTCCAGGGTGCGTCCCTCCGCCTTGGCCGCCTCCGAGACGACGTTGTCGGACTGGAGCAGGGTGACCTGATCGCGGGTGAGCTTGAGGGAATCCGGCAGGAGGCCGAGGGTGAGGGTGTCGACGATCTCGAGGGCGCGGGCCTGGAGGCGGGCGACGGGCAGGGGTAGATCGAGCACCTTGCGGCGGCGCATGATCACCGTGAGCATGTAGCGCACGATGGCGTCCAGGGTGGCGACCTCCGGGCCGCCGAGCTCGTACACCCGTCCGGCCGGCACGCGGCCCTCCACCGCCCGGGTCACCGCCTCGGCGACGTCGCCGACATAGACCGGCTGGAATCGGCTCCGGGCCCCGGCGAGCGGCAGCACCGGCAGGACCCGGGCCAGGGACGCGAAGCGGTTGAAGAAGCTGTCGCCCGGGCCGAACACCAGGGACGGGCGCAGGATCACGTGCTCGCCTCCCGCCTCCCCGATGCGGGCCTCGCCCAGCGCCTTGGTGCGGGCATAGGCCGACGGCGAGCCGGCATCGGCCCCGATGGCCGAGACGTGGACGAGGGGCGCCCCGACGGCGGCGGCCGCGCGGGCGATCTCGCCGGCGCCCTCGGCCTGGAGCTTGGCGAAGCTCTGGCGCCCGGTCTCCTGCAGGATGCCCACGAGATTGACCACCACGTCCGCGCCGTGGACCGCCGCCGCGATGGATTCGGGGTAGCGCAGGTTCGCCTGCACGGCGACGATCTGGCCGACCTTGCCCAGCGGCTGGAGGAACAGGGCGAGGTCGGGCCGGCGCACGGCGACCCGGATGCGGTAGCCGCGCTTGGCCAGCGCCCGGACCACGTGGCGGCCGAGGAAGCCGGAGCCGCCGAACACCGTGACGAGCTGGGCGTCGGGGCGGGTGAGGGGAAGGGTCTCGAAGCCGGTCATCGCTCTCAAACGTCTCGAAAAGCGGCCCCGGTGCGCCTGGCCGTGCCCCGATCGGGTCACGGGTCCGCGCCGGTCCTGGACGGGTGCCGGAACCGGCAGGCTTCAACCGGCAGGCTTCGACGGGGGACTATCTAGAACAGTTCCGGGCCCTGGGGGAGCCGGATGCCGACGAAAACCGCCGGCCTGTCACCCGGGGGCGCGTCAGCGCAGGCGCGCGGGCGCCTCGGGCGGGGCGAGGGGGGTGCGCCGGCTCAGGCCCTTGTGGACGTGGACCATCAGGGCGATGCCGAACAGCGGCGTGAGGAGGTTGAGGACCGGCACCACCATCAGGCCGGCCAGAAGCGCGCCGGCCGTGAGGGTGGTCGGCCCGTAATGGCGGCGCATGGCCCCGGCCTCGTCCATGGGCCGGAAGCGCCCGGCGGCGAGCTCGAAATACTCGCGCGAGAGCAGGTAGGCGTTGGCGCCGAAGAACGCCACGAGGTTCACGCCCGGCACGAAGAACAGGATCAGGGCGACGAGGTTCACCAGGAGGGCGAGGCCCGCGAAGCGCACGGCGTAGAGCATCGCCCGGCCGAGCGGCAGGGCGGTGCCCGGCGGATCGTGGGGAAAGTCCGTGCGCTCGACGATCTCGGCCGCGTCGTCGAGGAAGAAGCCCGCCACCAGGATCGAGATGGCCGGCATCACGTAGGCGAGCCCCACGAACAGGCCGGCCCCGGCGAAGAACACCGCCAGGGTGTCGAGGAACGGATAGTCCACCGAGAGGTGGTGCTGGGACAGGAACCAGTTGATCGCCCGGGTGAGCCCGGCCCAGACCACGATGAGCAGGCCGACGGTCAGCCCGAGGGACTTCCACAGGATCGCCCGCAGGGGCGGCGAGAAGACCTGCCGGAGGGCGGCGAAGGCGGCCTTGAACAGCATGCCGTGTCTCGAATCCCGTCTTCGTGTCGGATCGTCCGGCGCGGGCGCCGTTCCCGCACGCACGTCCCGAAGGTTCTGCCGGCACGGTTCTGGCGGCGCGGGCGGGTGGATGCAAGGGTGCCGCCGCACACGGTCCGCGTCCGGCAGCCTTAGGCCGCCCTGCGCGTTCGTCCCCGGAGCCCAGCCGGAGCCGACGCCATGCGTGCCTTCCTCGCCGTCCTGATCCTCGCGGCCACGATGTCCGCGAGCGCGCATGAGGCCGTGGGCACCCATGAGGCCGTGGGCACCCATGAGCGCCTGGGGGCAGGGGGGCCGGAGGGGTCAGGCACCTGGCGGGCCGCCGCGCCGGCCCCCGCCCCGCGCTCGGAGGTGGCCGTCGCCGCGCTGGCGGGCCTCGCCTACGTGATCGGCGACTACAACGGGGCCACCGGCCTCCTCGTCCACGATCCGGCCACCGGCGCGTGGGGGACGGGGGCGGCGTTCCCGACGCCGATCCATCACGCCATGGCGGCGGGGTTCGGGGACCGGGTCTACGTCTTCGGCGGCTACGGCGCCGGCTGGCGGGCGAGCGACCGGGTCTGGGCCTACGATCCGAAGGCCGATGCTTGGAGCCCGCGCGCGCCGATGCCGAGCGCCCGGGCGGCAGGGGGCGCGGTGGCGATCGGCGACCGCATCCACGTGGTCGGCGGCAGCGTCTCGGGCGGCGGCAACGCGGCCGGCCATGCGGTCTACGACCCGGCGCGCGACCGCTGGACCGAGGCCGCCGCTCTGCCGACCCGGCGCGACCACCTCGCCGTCCAGGCCGTGGACGGCCGCCTCGTCGCCATCGGCGGGCGGATCGACGGCGACCCCGCCCGCAACCGCACCGTGACCGAGATCTACGACCCGGCCGCCGACGCCTGGCGCACGGGGGCGCCGATGCCGACGGCCCGGAGCGGGGCCGCGGCGGCGGTGCTCGGCGGACGGATCTTCGTCATGGGCGGCGAATCGGACGCCCGCACCTTCGGCGCCGTCGAGGCCTACGATCCGGCGCGGGATGTCTGGACCCGGCACGTCCCCCTGCCCACCCCGCGCCACGGCTTCGGCGCCATCGTGGCGAATGGGCGCATCCACACCCTGGTGGGCAGCCCGAAACCGGGGGGCGACCGCTCGAGCCTCGTCGAGGTCCTCGACCTCGGCGACGGGGCGCGGCGCTGACGCTGCGCGTTGCCGCGCATCGCCGGCCTCTGATAGGCCGACAGCCGAGCGAGCCCCGGACCCGACCATGCGCAGACCCGAGCACGACAGCCTGCCGCCCAGCATCGCGCCGCGCCTCGCGCCCCTGCCGGCCGCCGCGGAGGTGATCGTCATCGGCGCAGGGGCGGCCGGGATCGCGGCGGCGCGGGCGCTGACGCAGGCTGGGGTCGCGGTGGCGGTGCTGGAAGCGCGCGGCCGGGTCGGCGGGCGGGTGGCGACGGCCGCCCTGCGCGGCCACGCCGTCGATCTCGGCGCCCACTGGCTCCATGCGGGGCCGATCAATCCCCTCGTGCGCCTCGGCGAGGCCCGCGGCGAGCCCCTGCGGATCGCCGCGCAGGCGAGCCACGTCCGGGTCGGACGCCGCGCCGGCCGTCCGTCCGAAGCGGCCGCCCTCGGGCGCGCCTTCGCGGCGGCCGATCGGGCCATGAGCGACGGTGCGGCGCGCGGCGGACCGGACCGCCCCGCCGCCGGCGCCCTGCCGCCGGGGCTCGGCCCCTGGGGCCGCCGGGTGGAACTGGTGCACGGCCTCGTCTCGGGCCGGCCCCTCGATGCGGTCTCGCTGCAGGACTTCCCCAGCATGGAGTACGGCGACAACCGCTTCATCGCCGGCGGCTACGGCGGCTACCTCGCCCGCCTCGCCCAGGGGTTGCCCATCGCCCTCGACAGCCCGGTGACGGGGATCGACTGGGCCGGGTCGGGGGTGCGCGTCACCCTGGCGGATGGCGGCGTCCGCACGGCCCGCGCCGTGATCGTGACGATTCCCACCATGGTCCTGCGGGACGCGTCCCTGTTCACCCCGGCCCTGCCGCCGGCCGTGGCAGCGGCCATCGAGGGGTTCTCCGTCGGCATCTACGAGCACGCGGTGCTGCACTGGCCGTCCTGCCCGTTCCGGGGCGCCGACCGCCTCGCCAGCCTCGTCGGTGGGCCTTTTCCGGTTCCGGGGCTTCTCACCCGCATCGACGGCACGCCGTTCCACTACTTCGAGCTCGACGCGCCCATGGCGGCGTCCCTCGACGCGCGCCGCGCCGGCCCGGACGGGGTGCGGCGGTTGGTCCGGCGGGCGCTGGAACAGCATTTCGGCGCCCGCGCCCTGCACGACCTGTCGATCCCGGTGGTCAGCGAATGGCGCCACGACCCCTGGTCGCGCGGCTCCTGGGCGGTGGTGCCGCCGGGCCATGCCGGCGCCCGCCTGAGCCTGCACGCCCCCGTGGGCGAGCGGATCTGGTTCGCCGGCGAGGCCCTGTCGCGCCTGCAATGGGGGACCGCCGGGGGCGCCTACGCCGAGGGCCTGCGCGCGGGCGCGGAGGTCGCCGCGATGGTGCGCGGCGGGGCGGCGCCGGATCGCGCCGCAGACATCGCGTGACTTGCTCCGCGTGACTCGCGGGCCGTGCCTTGCGCCCCGTCGCGGCTCGGACGGATTGGTCAGCTGCGTTCGGGCCGCGTCGGCGGCGGGTCGCCCGCCCCCTCACGCAGGGCATCCTCCAGGCGGACCAGCGCCGTCGCGATCCGGTGCGGCAGGTCCGTGCCGTCGGCCAGGGGAAACGCGTCGGCCAGGGCACGGTCGACGCCCGTCCGGAACGGGCTCCGATGGCCCGGCCCGGAGCGGGGCGTCCAGATACGGGATGCGGACGCTGTCATCGTGCTCGGGCTCACTTGCAGGCTACAGGCCAGGCTATTTGCGCTTCAGGACGTCTCGCAGCGGAAACGAGGCCCGCACGACGCGGTCCTCGTCCGTAATCTCGAAGACCTGACCGTTCACTTCCTCGCCAGCCCGAAGCTTCGAGGAGAGAATGTCGCGCGCGGCCAGCAGGGCTTCGCGACAGGCAGCCTCGACATCGGGCAGGAGGCTTCCTTCCTCGTCTTCGATGAGACAGTCACCATCACGTATGTTGATGAAGAAGCGCGGCATGTCCGACCAACGCAGGAGATGCTGCGGTGTTGCCGTACGATAGCGTCCCGGCTTCGTTTAAGATTGATCGCAGGGTCTTCCCGTGCGGTGAGCCCGCCTCCTGTGCGCTGGAAAAGCCTATGCGGCGACGCGCGCGTCCGTGATTTCGTCGGAGAAGATCGCCTGGAAGCGGTGGGGCAGGGTTGCGATGAGGCCGTCGATCTCGGCGCTCGGGCGGCCCGGACTGAACAGGAAGCCCTGGATGTCGTCGCAGTGGCGCGCCCGCAGCATGGCCGCCTGCTCGACGGTCTCGACGCCCTCGGCCGTGACGGTGATGGACAGCTTGGCCGCGAGCGTCAGGATCGCCTCGATGATCGCCAGGCATTCGTGCCGGGTGCCCATCTCGTTGATGAACGAGCGGTCGATCTTGATCTTGTCGACGGGGAACCGGATCAGGTAGCTCAGGGACGAGTAGCCGGTGCCGAAATCGTCGAGCGCGATGCGCACGCCGAGCCCGCGCAGTTCCTTCAGGTTCGACACGGTGGTGCCGTTCATCTCGAAGAACACCGACTCGGTGATCTCGAGTTCGAGGCGGTCGGGCGCGAGGCCGCTGGCCTCCAGGGCCTGGAACACGTCAAGGACGAAATCGGCGTGCCGGAACTGCGTCGGCGAGATGTTGACGGCGATGCGGATCGGCTCGGGCCACCGCGCCGCCTCCCGGCAGGCCTCGTGCAGCACCCAATGCCCGATCACCGCGATGAGGCCCGAGGCCTCGGCGACGGGAATGAAGTCGGCCGGCGAGACCGGGCCGCCGGGATTGCGGGTCCAGCGCAGGAGGGCCTCGAAGCCGCGGACCTCCCCCCGGGCGAGGCCGACGAGGGGCTGGTAGTGCAGGCTCAGCTCACCCTGGGCGATGGCGCGCTTGAGGTCGACTTCGAGGTCCCGGCGCTTCAGCACCGACGCTTCGAGATCGGGGGTGAATTCCGACACCTCGCCTCGGCCGGCGGCTTTGGCCCGGTAGAGGGCGAGGTCCGCCCGGCCCAGCAGGGCCTCGGGCGTCGTGGCATCGTTCGGGGCCAGCGCGATCCCGATGCTCACCCCGATCTCCACCTGCACGCCGTCGATGAGGTAGGGGAGGCTCACCTGCCCGATCACCGTGCGGGCGAGGGCGAAGGCATCGTCCGCGTCGGCGCAGGGATGCAGGATGGCGAACTCGTCGCCCCCGAGGCGCGCGACGAGGTCGCCGGGCCGGGCGAGGGCGCTCAGCCGCGTGGCGACGCCGGTCAGCAGCGCATCGCCGAGGGCATGGCCGAAGGTGTCGTTGACGATCTTGAATCCGTCGAGGTCGAGATAGAGCAGGGCACAGGGCTGGCCCGTCCGCTCCGCGCGCTCGCATTCCATCGAGGCGAGATCCTGGAACAGGGCCCGGTTGGCGAGGCCCGTCAGGGAATCGTAGCTCGCCAGGTAGGCGATCCGGGCCTCGGACTGGCGCGCGACGGTGATGTCGACGCCGATCCCGCGAAAACCGAGAAAACCGCCCGACCGGTCGTAGAGCGGCTTGCCGCTCAGCCGCCACCATTGCGGCGTCCCGCCGAGGGTCACCTCGACGACGCGCTCGCGGAACGCCTGGCGCCCGGCCACGAGGGCGACGAGTTCCGCGGCGGCGGCGCCCGGGGCGGCCGTGGACATCTCCGCGTCGCGGAACAGCGTCTCGAACGGGGCGTCCCGGAGCCGCGTCGGGGATCTTCCCGAAATCTCGCCGAGGCGCTGCGAAACGTTCTGCAACCGGCCGTCGGGATCGGTTTCCCACAGCCACTCGCTGGCATTCTCGGTGAAATCGTTGAGAAGGAGGCCGATGGTCTCGTTCTGCTCGGCGACCCGGACGCGATCGACGATGCGCCCCATGGACACGTGCGCCATACGTCTGGCGGTGAACAGGATGAAGCCGGCGTAGATCACGAACAGGACCGCGAGGACGCGGGCGACGTCGTCGCCGCGTGCCGCCAGCGCGAGGAATCCGCCGATGACCACGGGCACGGCGAACAGGGTCGCCACATGGCGGATCGGTCCGAGGGCATAGGCGGTTGCCATCAGCCCGGCGCACACGGCGACCACGTAGGTGCCGTGGTCGGGATCGGCCCGTACGAACAGGGCCATCGGCATCGTCGCCCAGGCGAGGCCGAGGCACAGGGCGAGGAGCCGGACGGTCGTCTGCCCCTTCTCGACGCGCGCTGCGGACGACGCTTCGCGGCGATAGAGGGAGGCGCCGGCGATGAAGGCGGCGGAGGGTAGGACGACGCCGGCGCACAGGGCGAGCAGGTAGGCGTCGGAGGCCTTGTTCCAGAACAGCAGCAGGACCGTGGCGACGACGACCACGTGCGTCAGGCCGATATGCACGCTGAGGTGAAGCGTTTCCTCGAGCTGCCCCGTCGCGGTCGCGATCCTGTACCGGGCGGACGCCGCGTCCCGTGCCGCGGGGGCGTCGAAGCCGGCGGCCTCGAAGGTCGCGTCCCGGCTCCGCGCCGAGACGCCGGTGGCGAGACCGGTGACGGCCGCCCGGAGGGTGGCCCCGCGGTGCGACAACGCGCGTGAGCCCGGAGTGGGACTTGAACTCGAAGTGCGACTTGAGCCCGAGATGGGACTTACGCCCGAAGTGGGACTTACGCCCGAAGTGGGACTTGAGCCCGAAGTGGGACTTGGCATTCGGAAGGTCCCGTTTCCGTTCAGCGTCCACCCTCCGCCGGAAAGGGACGGTGCACCCTGCGCGCGAGTCCTTTGAAGGATCGTTAAGCGCCCGCTTCGGTGAACGGAACGCCATCGTACGCGATCGCCGCACGAGCCCGAACCCGGATGGATCGCGGCCGCCTGCCCCGCGGGTCGACCTCGCGGCGATCCACGGCGGGGCGGCGCTTGTACGAGTCGGTTCCGGGCGGGAACGCCGACGAAAAACGGCGCCTGACGACTAAAAATGTTCTTCTTGAAGAACACTTGCGCGGAGAACGAACTTGCTCCCGATGCCGGTGTGCGGAAAACGACCTTTTCCGTCTCCCCCGAAGCTTGACCCAAACATGGGAATTCCCATCTCCCGGAGCCTTGTCCCCGGGAAACGGTACGGGCAGGCCGGTTGACATCGTTCGTTATATAGAACGAAAACCTTGCCGTGGACCGGACGACCCGTGATCGGCTCCGGGATCCAGAACGGCCCGTTATCAAGAGGCGACAGATGTCGAGCGAGACCCACCAGACCCGAAGCCGCCGAAGCCTGGCTCTGTCCGCCTGCCTCGCCACCGCCCTGCTGCTGGCCGGGCCCGTCTTCCTGACGGGACCTGTCTCCCCGGCGGGACCCGCTCGCGCCGACAGCGAATTGCTCAACGTCTCCTACGACCCGACCCGCGAGCTCTACAAGGACATCAACGCCGCGTTCAGTGCCGACTGGAAGGCCAAGACCGGCGAGACCGTGACCGTGCGCGCCTCGCATGGCGGCTCCGGCTCCCAGGCCCGCACGGTGATCGACGGCATCCCGGCCGACGTGGTGACCCTCGGCATCCCCTCCGACATCGATGCCATTTCCCGGCTGTCGAAGAAGATTCCCGCCGACTGGCGCACGAAGCTGCCCAATGCCGGCCTGCCCTACACCTCGACGGTGGTGTTCCTCGTGCGCAAGGGCAATCCGAAGGGCGTCAAGGACTGGGGCGACCTCGTCAAGCCCGACGTCAAGGTCATCACCCCCAACCCGAAGACCTCGGCCGGCGGCCGCTGGAACTTCCTCGCTGCCTGGGGCTACGCCTACGAGAAGGACGGCAAGGACGTCGACAAGGCCAACGCCTTCGTGGGCGAGCTCTACAAGAACGTCCCCGTCCTCGACACGGGCGCCCGCGGCTCCACGGTGACCTTCGCCCAGCGCGGCCTCGGCGACGTGCTGCCGACCTGGGAGAACGAGGCCTACCTCGTGTTCGAGGAATTCGGCCGCGACAAGTTCGACGTGGTGGTGCCGCCGACCTCGATCTACGCCGAGCCGCCCGTCGCCCTCGTGGACGCCAACGTCGACAAGAAGGGAACCCGCAAGCAGGCGGAAGCTTACCTGCAGTTCCTCTACTCGGATGCCGCCCAGGCGATCTTCGCCAAGCACCATTACCGGCCCCTCAACCGCGCCGCCGCCAAGCCCGAGCATCTCGCAGAGCTGCCCGAGCTGAAGCTGTTCAAGATCGAGGATCTGCAGGGCAACTGGGACGATATCCAGAAGAAGAACTTCGACAACGGCGGCCTGTTCGACCAGCTGAGCAAGGCCGGGCGGTAACCGCTCCTTCTTCCCTGAACCGGCTTCGCCCAACGGGCCTGGCCTGAACAGGGGCCCCTCCTCCCCGCCCGCCGGGGAGGAGACCTCTCGAGACGCCCGGACGAGCCCATGGCCTCCCCACCCCTCCGCCCGCGACGGCGCTTCCGCCAACCGAGCGTCATTCCCGGCTTCGGCCTGACGCTGGGCTACACCCTCACCTGCCTCAGCCTCATCGTGCTGCTGCCGCTGGCCGCCCTGGTGGTGCGCGCCTCCGGGCTCGGGCTCTCGGGGATCTGGGAGGTCGCCACCGATCCGCGCGTGGCCTCGGCGCTCCGCGTCAGCTTCGGCATCTCGGCCCTGGCGGCGCTCACCGCCTCGCTCTTCGGCTTCCTCGTCGCCTGGGTGCTGACGCGCTACGACTTTCCCGGCCGCAGGCTCGTCGACGCGGTGGTGGACCTGCCCTTCGCCCTGCCCACCGCCGTCGCGGGCATCGCGCTGGCCTCCCTCTATGCGCCGAACGGCCTCGTCGGCGAGCAACTGGCGAAGCTCGGCATCCAGGCCGCCTACACCCCGGTGGGCATCTACATCGCCATGGTGTTCATCGGCCTGCCGTTCGCCGTGCGGACGGTGCAGCCCCTCATCGTCGAGATCGACAAGGAGATCGAGGAGGCCTCGGCCACCCTCGGGGCGGGCCGCTTCCACACCCTGACCCGGGTGGTGCTGCCGCCCCTGATCCCCGCGGTGCTCACGGGCTTCGCGCTCGCCTTCGCGCGGGGCGTCGGCGAGTACGGCTCGATCATCTTCATCGCCGGCAACCTGCCCTACGTCTCCGAGATCGCGCCGCTCCTCATCGTCATCAAGCTCTCGGAATTCGATTACGGCGGCGCCTGCGCCATCGCGACGATCATGCTCGGCATCTCGTTCGTGACCCTGCTCGCCATCAACCTCATCCAGGCCTGGAGCCGCAGGAGATTCGGCTATGTCTGAGATCGCAACCGACCTGCCGAGGCAGCAGCCGGCCAGCGTCGTCACCGAGGGCGGCCTCGTGCGCGGCCTCCTCATCGCCGTGGCGATCGTCTTCCTCGCCCTGTTCCTGGTGCTGCCCCTGGCGACGGTGTTCGTCCAGGCCTTCGCAAAGGGCTGGGACGCCTATCTGGCCGCCTTCCACGAGGCCGACGCCCACGCGGCCATCCGCCTGACCCTGATCACGGCCGCCATCGCCGTGCCGTTCAACCTCGTCTTCGGCGTCGTGGCCTCGTGGGCCATCGCCAAGTTCGAGTTTCGGGGCAAGAACCTGCTCATCACCCTCATCGACCTGCCGTTCTCGGTCTCGCCGGTGGTCTCGGGGCTGATCTACGTCCTCGTCTTCGGCTCCCAGGGGCTGATCGGGCCGTGGCTGATCGAGCACGACATCCAGATCATCTTCGCGATCCCCGGCATCGTGCTGGCGACGATCTTCGTCACCTTCCCGTTCGTCGCCCGCCAGCTCATCCCGCTCATGCAGGAGCAGGGCACCGCCGAGGAGGAGGCCGCGTTGACCCTGGGCGCGTCCGGCTGGCACGCCTTCCGGACGGTGACGCTGCCCAACATCCGCTGGGGGCTCCTCTACAGCGTGCTCCTCTGCAACGCCCGCGCGATGGGTGAATTCGGCGCAGTCTCGGTGGTCTCGGGCCACATCCGGGGCCTCACCAACACGCTGCCGCTCCACGTGGAGATCCTCTACAATGAGTACAACTTCGTTGCCTCTTTCGCCGTCGCCTCCCTCCTTGCCGGTCTCGCTCTTGTCACCCTCGGCCTCAAATCCCTCCTCGAATGGCGCTACGCCGGCGACATCGCGGCGTCCGGCCGCCGGCACTGAACCGGTGAAGGGCTCCACCGCCATCCGGGTCGAGAACCTGTCGAAGACCTTCGACACGGCCGCGGTCCTGCATGACCTCTCCCTCGACGTGCGGGCGGGCGAATTGTTGGCGCTCCTCGGGCCCTCGGGCTCGGGCAAGACCACGCTGCTGCGCATCATCGCGGGCCTCGACTTCCCCGACCGCGGCCGCATCGTGTTCGGCGCCGAGGACGCGACGCGGCTCCCCGTGCAGCAGCGGGCCGTCGGCTTCGTGTTCCAGCACTACGCCCTGTTCAAGCACATGAGCGTCGCCGACAACATCGCCTACGGGCTGAATGCTCGGAAACGCGCCGACCGACCCAGCAAAGTCGAGATCAAGCGCCGCGTCGGCGATCTCCTCGATCTCATCAAGCTGTCAGGCTTCGCCGACCGCTATCCCTCCCAGCTCTCGGGCGGCCAGCGCCAGCGCATCGCGCTCGCCCGGGCGCTCGCCGTCGAGCCCCGGGTGCTGCTCCTCGACGAGCCGTTCGGCGCCCTCGACGCGCAAGTCCGAAAAGATCTGCGGCGCTGGCTGCGCGAGATCCACGACCGCACCGGCCAGACCACGATCTTCGTCACCCACGATCAGGACGAGGCCCTCGAACTCTCCGACCGGGTCGCTGTCCTATCGCGAGGGCGCCTGGAGCAGATCGGGACGCCCGACGAGGTGCAGGAGGCGCCGGTCTCGGCCACCGTCCTGAAGTTCCTCGGCGACACCATCGAGGTCGAGGCCATCGCCCAGGGCGGCCAGGTCCGGGTCGACGGCCGGCTCACCCCCGTGGCGGCGCCCCCCGGCCTCGTCGGCCCGGTCAAGCTCTACGCCCGTCCCTGGCAGCTCCAGTTCGCGGAAAGCCACGAGGCGCACCTGCACGGCACCGTGCGCTCGTCCTACCGCAGCCAGGGCCGCCAGCGCATCGAGGTCGACCGCCCCGAGGGCAAGACCGTGGTGGTGGAGGCCTCCGACACCGCCCGCCTGCCCGCCGGCCGCCCCGTCGGCCTGCGCATCCTCGCCGGGCACGTCTTCGCCGGCTGACCGGGGTTCCGGACACGACGGCGGCCCCCTCGGAAGGTCCGAGGGGGCCGCATGGCATCGCCGGGTCCGTCCGCGGGGACGGGATCAGGCGGCCGAGATGTCGACCTGGATGTTGCCGCGGGTGGCGTGCGAGTACGGGCACACCACGTCGGCGCGCTTCACGAGATCCTGCGCCACGGCTGGGTCGACGCCCGGCAGGGTCGCCTTGAGGGTGACCACGAGGCCGAAGCCCGTGCCGTCGTCGCGCTTGCCGATGCCGACGGTGGACTCGACCTTCGAATCCTCGGCGATCTTCACCTTGTCCTGGGCGGCCACGAACTTGATCGCGCCGAGGAAGCAGGCGGCGTAGCCGGCGGCGAAGAGCTGCTCCGGATTGGCGCCGGGGGCACCGTTGCCGCCGAGTTCCTTCGGGGTGGTGAGCGTCACGTCGACGGCCCCGTTGTCGCTGGCGGCGGAGCCCTCGCGGCCGCCGGTGGCGTGGGCGCGTGCGGTGTAGAGTGCCTGCATGATCGGTCTCCTCGTTGGGCTGATGGCCGTGACGGCGCGCCAATTCGATTGCGCGCAATCTAGTTTTCATGTCGCACAAATATCGATTGCGCGCAACCCGGTTGCGGTGCCGCGACGGTCGATTGTGCGCAATATGAGTTCCGCCTAAGATGGGCGTTCGTCGCGCCCTGGGGAAAGGGCGGCACCGGGAACCGGTTCCGTCCCCTCGAACGGTGCGATGGGTCACGCATGGAAATGGAAAGTCGCCGCATGTCCGGCCGAGAGGATGCCCCGCTCTCTCTAGAAGTCCCGGCGGCCCCGTCCGCGGCGCAGAGCCTCGACGGGCAATTGTGCTTTGCCGTCTACGCGGCGGCGCACGCCTTCGGCCGGGCTTACCGCGCGCTCCTCGCCGCCCACGACCTGACCTACCCGCAATACCTCGTGCTCCTCGTGCTGTGGGAGCAGGAGGGCGTGACGGTCAAGGAGATCGGCACCCGTCTGTTCCTCGATTCGGGCACCCTGACGCCGCTGCTCAAGCGCCTGGAGGCGTCGGGCCATGTCCGCCGCGCCCGCGACCGGGCCGACGAGCGCCAGGTGAGCATCTTCCTCACGGAGAAGGGTCGGGACCTGAAGGGCCGGATGGACTGCGTGCCGCACGAGGCCGGCGGCCTCACCGGCCTCGATCTCGATGGGCGCCGGGCGCTCCTCGACGTCCTGGTGACCCTGCGCGGCGCCCTGCACGAGCGCCTGGGCGAAGGCGAGGGAACGTCCGCCGCCCCCGGCCGGGCGCGACCCGAGACGCGGGCCGGCAAAGGAAAAGCCGCCCCCGCGGGAGCGGGGACGGCTTCCTGACGATCTGCCTCGGCGAACCGACCCGCCGGTGGCGGGCCGGGCTCGGGATTTGGATTTGGTCTCGGATCAGGACTTGGTCTCGGATCAGGACTTGGTCTTGAGGTAGGCGATGATGTCGTCGACCTTCTTCGGGTCCTTGACGCCGGGGAAGACCATCTTGGTGCCGGGGATCTTCTTCTTCGGGTCGGTCAGCCACTCGTGCAGGTTGGCTTCGTCCCAGGTGATGCCGGAGCCCTTCATGGCCGCCGAGAAGGCGTAGCCGTCGGCACCTTCGCCGGCCTTCGCGCCGACGACACCCTTCAGGGTCGGGCCGACGCCGTTCTTCTCGAAGTTGTGGCAGGCCTTGCAGGGGGCGAACGCCTTCTCGCCGGCGGCCGCATCGCCTTCGGCGTGGGCGGAGAGAGGGAGCACGAGCGCGAGGGCGACGCCGAGGATGAGATGACGCATTCTTGTTTCCTCCTGAGGGGCGGTTTTGGGCCACCCCGGCTTATGGCAGAGCTTGGTCCTTTAGAACAGATCGAGGGTAAAAACGTTCCAGTCCGTCCGATGGCGTCTGCGGCGAAACGAAGCTTCGCCGGGCCGGCGCCGTCGACCCGTCCCCGACCCCGGCGCGAAGCCCCTGGGAAGGGCGCGGCTTTGGCTGTAGCGTCGTCCCTCGAAGACTGCTGCGACCGCATCGCCGGTCTACGCCGTCCAAGCTGAGCGTGGGCTGAAGACCCGGCGCCGACCGTCCCCGAGGAACGCCCGAAGGACCCGAGATGACCATCGCCTTTCCCGTGCCGGATGCCGGCATCGTCGCCCGCCGCGACGCGATCATCGAAGGGCTGCGCCCCCTGGTGGCGGCCGAGGCCCTGGTGACCACCGAGGACGAGCGCCGCGCCTTCGAGACCGACGGGCTGACGGCCTATCGCAAGATGCCGCTCGCCGTGGTCCTGCCCTCCACCACCGCGGAGGTCTCGGCCGTGATGGCGTATTGCCACGCCAACGGCGTGCGGGTGGTGCCGCGCGGCGCCGGCACCTCGCTCGCCGGCGGTGCCATCGCCCAGGAGGACGCCATCATCCTCGGGGTGGCCAAGATGAACCGCATCCTCGACATCAGCTACGAGAACCGCACGGCGCGGGTGGAATCCGGCATCACCAACCTGGCCATCTCGGGGGCGGTCTCCCACGAGGGCTTCTTCTACGCCCCCGACCCGTCGAGCCAGCTCGCCTGCACCATCGCGGGCAACATCGCGATGAATTCCGGCGGGGCGCATTGCCTCAAATACGGGGTCACCACCAACAACCTTCTCGGCGTCACCCTGGTGATGAACGACGGCACCGTGGTGGAGATCGGCGGCGAGCACCTCGATTCCGGCGGCTACGACCTGCTCGGCCTCGTCTGCGGCTCGGAAGGGCAGCTCGGCATCGTCACGGAGGCCACCGTCCGCATCCTGCGCGGTGCCGAGGGCGCGCGCCCGGCGCTTCTGGGCTTCGCCTCCGTGGAGGATGCGGGCGCCTGCACCGCCGCCATCATCGCCGCCGGCATCATCCCGGTGGCGATGGAGTACATGGACCGCGAGGCGATCCTCATCACGGAGGATTTCGCCCAGGCTGGTTACCCGCGCGACGCCGAGGCCATGCTGATCATCGAGGTCGAGGGCTCGGACGCCGAGTGCGAGGCCATGCTCGCCCGCATCGTCGCCATCGCGGAGGATTTCCGCCCGACGAGCCTGCGGGTGTCGAAGTCGGAGGGCGAGTCCGCCGCCATCTGGAAGGGCCGCAAGTCCGCCTTCGGTGCCACGGGCCGCATCTCCGACTACATCTGCATGGACGGCACCATTCCCACCGGCCAGCTGCCCCTGGTGCTCGAGCGCATCGGCGCCATCTGCGCCGGCCACGGCCTGCGGGTCGCCAACGTGTTCCATGCCGGCGACGGCAACCTGCACCCCTTGATCCTGTTCGACATCAACAAGCCGGGCGAACTCCAGAAGGCCGAGGCCGCGGGCGACGCCATCCTCAAGCTCTGCGTCGAGGTCGGCGGCTGCCTCACGGGGGAACACGGCGTCGGCATCGAGAAGCGCGAGCTCATGCGCTTCCAGTACGGACAAGCCGATCTCGACCAGCAGATGCGGGTGAAGAACGTGTTCGACCCCGGCTGGCTCATGAACCCCGCCAAGGTGTTCCCCCTGGAAGGCCGCGTCGCGGCCTGACCCCGATTTGACTTCTCGCAGGCCGCGTCGCGGCCTGACCCCTTTCTGAGTTTGTCGACGGGCCGCATTGCGGCGTGAACGAAGTGAGCGGCGTCCCGGAACGGGGTGGAGCGTGACGGTGTTTCATCCTCCGCAATCGTGGAGGATCACCATGCGGATCGTTTCGACCCTGTCGGCCGTCGCCCTCGCCACCCTGGTGAGCGCCGGCGCGGCCGAGGCCAAGGGCTGCATCAAGGGCGCGATCATCGGCGGCCTCGCCGGCCATTACCTCGCCGAGCGCGGCGTCGTCGGTGCCGTGGCGGGCTGTCTCGGCGGGCGCTATCTCGCCAACCGCAAGGCCCGGCGCGAGCGGGAGATCGACTACGGCTCCCGCGTCCAGCAGCGCGGCGGCGGCTACAACCAGCGCGGCTACAGCTACTGAGCGTCACGGCCGGCCATCGCGCCGCCTTGCCGTGCTCGGGCCAGGAATCGTTCGCGGCCGGAGAGACGTGGAATGCTTCGGCCGGGCGGCTTCGCCGGGCCGGGCGCTGCCGTCTCCCGACGGGCCTGGATGGCTGCGCGCGGCGGAAACCTGGCGCATCCCGCGCCTCCGGGCGGGGGCATCGCGGCTGGCCGTGAGCGCACGGGCCGTATCGCCGACTGGCCTGAGAGCCGACCGGCGAGGCGCCGGGCTTGGCCCTCTCGGGTCGAAACGGCGTCCCTCTCCCAAGGCCCTTCGACTGCACGTGGAACCGCCGGAACGGCTCGCCCACCGCCTCGTCGACGCGGTCATTCCGCCCGGCCGCCTCGTCCCGGCGCAGACGCGCCGCTTCGTCATAGGGGGCGGCTCGGATCGAAGCCGGATGCGCGCGGAACGTGTCTCCCGGCTATCGGATCGGCCGGTTTCCACGGCACGGTCGGGCGCCCCCGGCCGGCTCGCCGTAGGACCTCGTCGGGTGATCTGGCTGTCGAAGGTCGAGACGTTGCCCCAGTACAGGGCCGGGTGAGCGTTGAAGATCCGGAGGCCGCTCGTGCGCAGGGCCAGGAGGCACACCGCATCGACCCACTGCGTGATGCGGACGACCACGGGATGCCTGTACATCCTTCGGCGACGCTCGACGTCGCCGATCCCGGACGTAGAGCGGGTCGGTTGCGAGCCAAACGGTCTTCTTCGAAGTCGTGGCCGTCGGGGTGGAGGCCCCTGCGTCGGGACCTCCGAAAGCGTCGCGTATTCGAGATCACATGCCGCGGTTCATCATCCGGTTCTTCATCATGCGGCGCTTCATCATGTTCTTCCGCATCATGCGCTTCTTCATCATCATCCGCTCACTGCGGTCCATGCGGACCTGGGTGACGCCGCTCTCGGACTGAAGGCCGTTGACGGACATCGGGGCGGCCGTGGCCGAACCGGCGGCGAGGGCGATGCCGCCGAGGGCAGTCAAGGCGGTCAGCGCAAGGGTGAACGTCTTCATGTGTGATCTCCTGTGGAGGTGAACATCTTATCCAACCCACGAGACAACAGCATGATTGTATCGTTGTTCCCGAAAGAACGAAGAATTACTTTCCGATACTCTGATGATCTTGCAAGAGTCATCCCGCGCTCACATCAAGGCTTTTGCCTGGGCGCGATCCTATCCTCTCGCGTCGGTACGGAACGGGTCGGCGCGAAGTTTCAGGTCATCCACCAGGACGCCGCGGAGTCGGATCTCGACCCCGGACGAGCGGACGGTGTCGACCCGACGAGATCGGGGCCGCCCGCATCGGGGCTCACCCTTTCAGCAAAGGCGGCCCCTCTCCCGCTCACGGGCGAAGGCCCGCCGATGTGGCGCCGCTGCCCCCCTCACCGATCGACGCACGACCGCTTCCGGCGGATGGCGGAGAGCGGCTTATCCGGCAAAGTCGGGTCGGGGGCTGGCTGGCCGCTCTGCGACTGGGTCGGGTGGGAAGCGGTCGGTCCCCTCCAGGCTGCACTCGACGAGAGACGGACGTTCGACGACCTGTCTCTCGGCGAGTTGGGTCGTATGATCTGCCCGCCGTGAACCGCTGATATCGGCCGAGCGGGGTCGGAAATCCGCCGCCTTTACAACGCCCGCATTTGCGTCTCTGTTGCTCTCCGTACTCGCCGGACGACGGTCAATAACAAACGGGGACTTGAACCCCGGACCATGGGGATGAGGCAATGCTGGATCCAGGGTCGACCCATCGGGAGTGGGCGGGTCTCATTTCGGCGGGGATCGCCGAAGCGGCGTATGTTCGGGAGGACTATGCACGACGAAGATCCGTGGACGAGGCACGGCAGCGGACCCTGGCGCTCGGCCGCATCGTCCAGACAGACATCATCCCCCGGCTGATGCTGCTTGAACGCGGCGAAAGGCAGGTCCGGTCGGACGTTCCACCGAAGCTGGATACGGAAACGGTCGCGGGCTTCACGGATCTGATCCTCGGGCACGACGTCACGGCCGTCATGAACGCTTTCTCAGCCCTGACGGCCAAGGGCTATTGCGTCGACGACCTGTTCCTCGACCTGCTGGCACCTTCGGCGGCCTTGCTGGGACGCATGTGGGACGACGACCTGTGCGACTTCATCGAGGTCACGGCCGGCCTCGCCCAACTCCAGTTCCTGCTGGCCGCGTATCGCATGGACGGAGGCATCGCGCCCTACGATAGCGAGCGCCGTATCCTTCTGATGGGATCGCCAGGCGAACTTCACACCTTCGGCTTGGCCATCGTCGAGCAGTTCATGCGCAAGGCCGGCTGGCATGTGGCGAGTGGCCTTGCCTCCAGTCCCGAGGAGATCGCCGATCTCGTCGGTTCGGAGCCGTTCGGCGTGGTGGGCCTGACGCTGAGCCGGGAGAGCCATCTCGATCAACTCGCGGCCTCGATCCAGGCGGTGAGACGGGCGTCACTCAACCCGTCGATCGGCGTCATGGTCGGGGGACCCGTCTTCCTCGAACATCCCGAATATGTCGAACGGGTCGGTGCCGATGCCTCGGCGGTCGATGCTGCAACCGCCGTGCTGCTCGCACAGAGACTGCTCTCGTCTGTAAGCTCCGAGCGCTCGAAAAGGCCCTGAGAAACCTGCAATCACCGCAGCGATTTCTCATCCTTCGAGCCTTCGACCGACCGAATGTCGATACCTCCACCGATCCGACGGCCCGATAGGATCCAGCAGCAATGTCCGTCGTTCAGCTCATCTATGCCTCACGCCCGTTTGGCTTCGATCAAGCGACGCTCAATGGCATCCTGTCGCAATCGCGCCGATGCAACGCCCGCGATGGGATCACCGGCGCCCTCATCTGCAGGGCAGATGTCTACATGCAGTTGTTGGAGGGCTCGGCGGGCGCGCTAGATGCAACCTATGCCCGGATCTTGAGGGACGACCGGCATTTGGAGATCAGGCGGTTGTCTTATTGCACCGTGGCGGACCGATTGTTCCCCCGCTGGGCCATGCGTGACGATCCGGCCCGATCTTGGATGTGGTCGCAAGCCGAAGTCGCAAAAGGGGCGATCGATCAAGCGACTTCTCTGCAAGCGCTCAGGATATTCGAGCGGCTCGCGGCTGAACCTGAATGCGACGACGCATCGTGCGCCTCATGAACAGCTAGGGGATCGGACAAGGATGAATGGCTGGTCGGCGGATCGGACCGATGCCGCTCGGTGGATTCGGACGCCGGCCCTGTTCAAGTCGCATCCTGGTCTGCCCGGAATAGATGAAGCGAGATCACCCATGTTCGACGAATACGGCATCCCGCGCGGCGTCAATTTTGACGAAGATGCGCTCGTTCCACTCTATCATTTCGTCTACTGTAGCCGTGCCGCCGAAGACGTTGACGATGCCGAAGTCTCCCGCATCGTCGAGGCGGCCCAGCGCAACAACCTTGCACACGGAATCACCGGCGTGCTGGTTTTCGGCAGCGGCGTCTTCTTCCAGTGGATCGAAGGACCAGCCGGCCAGATACAGAAACTGATCGCGATCCTGCATCGTGACAAGCGGCATTATGACATCGTTTCGCTGAGCCAGAGCGAGGAAGAGCGAGAACGTCTTTATCCGAACTGGGACATGGAGAAGGTCGAAGCCGAAGATATCCGCCTGGTGCTACGGGATGCGCTCGAAAGCGCAGACGATCAAAACAATCGCGTGGCGCTGACGCGTATTCTCGAACACCTGGATTCGGGCACGCTCGACCCGCTTGGTCGGGGCTGACCGGGACCCACGTCCGCTTTCCAGCAGACCCGAGGCCAATTCGTACGACCAAGTCGGGTCGACATCCGCCGGTCCGCTCTTCGCCTGGGTGGCGTGGGGTATGGCCGAGCTGCGTTCGGACGGCCGTGCGGAGAAGCGGGCGTTTCCCCGGGCATCCAGCCGTCGGACCCGCCGGTGGGGACGCCCTCCTCCTCGCCTGAGCGCGGGACCCCGACGGATCGCACCGACGGATCGCACCGACGGAGGGGACGGCGCTCCTGCGCCGAGCCGCCCTCGCGGTGCCCCCGTCCCACCGGACGGTGGGACGGGCTGTCTACCGGCCGTTCGTCGGTCAGGCGGCCTTCACTCAGGCGGCCCTCCCTCAGGCAGCCATGGGCCCGTAACGCCGGTGGCCCTTCACGTCGTACCGGTCGAGCATCATCACCTTGTCCCAGACCGCCACGAAATCCGCCACGAACCGGCTCTGGCCGTCGCTGCCCGCATAGGCATCGGCGATGTTGCGCAGCTGCGCGTTCGATCCGAACACGAGATCGTTGCGCGTCGCCTCGAACTTCGCCTGGCGGGTTTCGCGGTCCTTGAGCGTGAAGGCCGTCCCGGCCGCGTCCGTCGTCTCCCAGACCAGGTTCGTGTCGGTCAGGGTCCGGAAGAAGTCCGTCGTCAGCACGCCGACCCGGTCCGTGAAGATGCCCCGGTTCGACCCGTCGTGATTGGCGTTGAGAGCACGCAGGCCGCCCGTCAGCACCACCCATTCGGGGGCGGTCAGCGTCAGCAGGTTGGCCTTGTCGAGGAACATCTCCTCTGGCGCCAAACGCTGCGCCATCGCGTCGAACCCGTCGTCGACGTAGTTGCGGAAGCCGTCCACGACGGGCTTCAGCCACGTGAACATCTCGATGTCGGTCAGCGCCTGCGTGGTGTCGACCCGGCCGGGCGTGAACGGTACCCGCGTCGCGACCCCGGCATCCCCGGCCGCCTTCTCCACGGCGATGCAGCCGGCGAGCACGATGAGGTCGGCGAGCGAAACCTGCTTGCCGTCGCTGCGGCCGCCGTTGAACGTGGTCATGACGCCGCGGAGCGCCTCGACCACCGGCGCGGCCCGGCGGTTCACCGCCCAATCCTTCTGGGGGCTCAGGGCGAGGCGGCCACCGTTGGCGCCCCCGCGCTTGTCGCTGTCGCGGTAGGTCGAGGCCGCCGAGAAGGCCGTGAAGGCGAGGTCCGAGACCGAGAGGTTCGTGGTCAGGATCGCCTGCTTCAGGGCGGCGATCTCGGGCTCGCCGATGGGGCTGTAGGCGGCCTCCGGAATCGGGTCCTGCCACAGCAGGCCGTCCTCGAGGGTCGCCTCCGGGCCGAGGTAGCGGTGCCTGGGCCCCATGTCGCGGTGGGTGAGCTTGTACCATGCCTTGGAGAAGGCCTGCGTGAAGGCGTCGAAGTCGCCCAGGAACTTCTCGCAGACCTTGCGGTACGCCGGGTCGACCTTCAGGGCGATGTCGGAGGTCATCATCATCAGGGGATGCATCTGTCCGGCGACATGGGCGTCGGGGGTCTTCGGCGCGTTCGGATCCTTCGGGGTCCATTGCAGGGCGCCGGCCGGGCTCTTGGTCTGCTCCCAGTCGAACTTGAAGAGGTTCTCCAGGTAGGCGTTGTCCCACCGGGTCGGATCGGGGGTCCAGCTGCCCTCGATGCCGTTGGTCATGGTGTCCTTGCCCGAGCCGGTGCCCTTCGGGTTGTTCCAGCCCAGGCCCATCGCCTCCATGGGCGCCATTTCGGGCGGCGGTCCGATCTCCTTGGCGGGGGTCATGCCGTGGCTCTTGCCGAAGGCATGGCCGCCGGCGATGAGCGCCACGGTCTCCTCGTCGTTCATGGCCATGCGGGTGAACGTCGTCCGGATGTCGTTGGCCGAGCCCTGCGGGTCGCCGTTCGCGTAGGGCCCTTCCGGGTTCACGTAGATCAGCGCCTGGTGGGAGGCGGCGAGGGGGTTCTCCAGGTCGTAATCGGCGTCGCCGTTCCGGCCCCGCCAGCGCTGGTCGCGGTTGACCATCTCGTCGAAGCTCGAGACCGTACCCATCTCGACGACCTCCGGCCCCCAGTAGGTGGCGTTGTCCGCCTCCCAGGCGTCGAGGCGCCCGCCGGCGAACCCGTAGGTCGGCAGACCCATGATCTCCAGGGCGCAATTGCCGGTGAGCACCATCAAGTCGGCCCAGGACAGCGCGTTGCCGTACTTGTGCTTGATCGGCTGCAGCAGGCGACGCGACTTGTCGGTGTTGCCGTTGTCCCACCAGCTCGAGATCGGCGCGAACCGCTGCATCCCGGTGCCGGCACCGCCGCGCCCGTCCGCGATGCGGTAGGTGCCGGCCGAGTGCCAGGCCATGCGGACCATCTGCGGGCCGTAATTGCCGTAATCGGACGGCCACCACGCCACCGACGAGGTCAGGAACTGCTTGATGTCGCCCTTGAGGGCGTCGAGGTCGATGCTCCCGAAGGCGGCGGCATAATCGAAATCCGGCCCGAGCGGATCGGCCGCGAGCCCGTTCTGATGCAGGAGTTCGACCCTCAGGCGGTGCGGATACCAGTTCTCCAGGGCCGGACGGGTGCCGAGCGCCCCGCCGATGCGGTCACCTCCGAACGGGCACTTGCCCTCCATCGGGTACGAGTCGGTGTTGGTCTTGTCCGTCGTCATCTCGTTCATCAACGTTTCCCTCGGCGCAGGGCCGGCGCCACCGGACGGATCGGGCCGTCGCCGGCGCCGTGAGGCGTGCGATCCCCCATGCGAAAGCAACTCTTGCGCGACCCGACACTGCCAGCGAAATCAGGCGTCTTTAACAAAAATCAAGGCGTCTCCGGTTCCCATCCGTGTCGGACGTCCGCCGAACGCCTCCGGCCAAGCCGCACGTTCGCGTGAGCCAGAGGTGCTCATGCGCGACGCTGATCGGGGGCGATCGGGACGGCGATGTCCGGGCGGACTTCGCCACCGACCTGGTCGGCGTCCGGAACCGCACCGCCATCGACTTCGTGTTCTGAGGGCCCGCCCGGGGTTCCTCGGCGGCCATACCCGGAGCCGACACCTCGGGGCCGGCTTCAGGGAACGGACGCAGCGGCCTCCGCCTCCACCCGCGCGGCGATCCACAGCACGTGGCGGCGGCCGCCCGGATGGGCGGGGAAGCGGATCTCTTCCACGGAAAAGCCGCAGCGCTTTAGCCGCGCCTTGAAGCGGCGGTCCGGGCTGCCCGACCACACCGCCAGGAGGCCGCCGGGCCGCAGGGCATAATGCGCCCGCCTCAACCCCCAGACATCGTAGAGCCGGTCGTTGGAGCGCCGGGTCATGCCCTTCGGGCCGTTGTCGACATCGAGGAGGATCGCGTCGTACCGCGCCGGGCCCGACTGGATCAGGCGGTTCACGTCCGCTTCGACGAGTCTGACCCGGGGGTCGTCGAGGCTGGCCCCGTGCAGGTGCGCGAGGATGCCCCGCGCCCAGGCGACGACGCCGGGCACGAGTTCGGCGACCACCACTTCGGCCCGGGGGCCCAGCACGTCGAGGGCGGCCCGCAGGGTGAAGCCCATGCCGAGGCCGCCGATGAGGATGCGCGGGGCCGGCCTCTCCGCCAGCCGCCCGCACGGGAGGGTGGCGAGCGCCTGCTCCGATCCGCGATCCTGGTCGGTCATCAGTTCGGCCGTGCCGACCTGGATCGAGTAGGCCTCGCCCCAGCGGCGCAGGTGCAGGGTCTCCCGCCCACCGGGAATCGGGGTGCTGTCGAGATCGACCCAGGCCGTCGCGGTCGTGTCTCCGCCAAAGCTCCTAAGCCGGTTTTGCACGCATGGTCTCCGGTTCTGCGTCGATACTGTGCGTCATCGACGAGGCCTGGATCAGTTCGCGTCGGCGTGCAAGCGCGAACGAATTCAGGATCAGAACCCAACCCGGCCGACTGTCCCAAGGGCTGCTCGCGACCCAAGTCGGTCGTACAGGCCGGCGCGAGCGCACCTCAGTAGCAGCCTCTCGCTCGGCTTTGGGGATCGTCCGTCTCAACAATCCCGTGCTCCAATTCGTGCAGCCAGGTAAGACGTGGCCGAGCGCAGCATGAAGGGTACGAGACCATCCATGCTGCGTGTCGTCTCACGAGGGCGTGACTGTCGACCTCACGCGCGTCGGCGCGTCAGTCCGGCGGCCCCGCTCAGGCGACGTGGGCCGGATCGCCGATTGACCAGGCCAGGCCATCGCCACGATCCATATCGCGGATCGTCGCCATGTCCGCGTCGTCGATGCGGAAGCCGTCAAGGTCGAGGTTCTGGCGCATGCGCTCGGGGTTGAGGCTCTTGGGCAGGACGGCATACCCGTTCTGGATGCCCCAACGCAGGAGAAGCTGGGCTTCCGACACGCCGTACTTGGCGGCCATCGTCTGGAAGACCGCATCCGGCTCCCGCATCGCATCGGTCTTGGCGCTGTCCTGTCCCGGCTCGATGCGCCAGGTGGAGAGGGGGGCGAGACTGCTGTAGGCGATGGGCGTGATGTTTCTCTCGCGCATGTAGGCGATCAAATCCGGCTTCTGCGACCAGGGATGGAGCTCGATCTGGTTGACGTCCGGCATGGTCAGCCCTGCCGCCTCGATCTCCTCCAGGTGCTTCCGGCTGAAGTTGCTGACGCCGACGCTGCGGGCCTTGCCGCTGCGCTTGATCTCCAGCATCGCGCGCCACTGGTCCAGGCGGCCGGCGCCGGTATGCGGTGAGTGGATGAGGTAGAGGTCGACGTCCTTGAGGCCCAGGCGCGTCAGGCTCGCATCGCACTCCGCGATCGTCTCCTCGTACGACTTGATCTCCTCGCCGAACTCCCGGGCGCCGGGCCACAGCTTCGTGGTCACGAACATGTCCTCGCGGCGAAGCCCGGCGTCACGGAGACCTGCGTGCATGCCGGCGCCGACGGCCTCCTCGTTCTGGTAGACGGCAGCCGTGTCCACGTGCCGGTAGCCGAGGGAGATCGCGGTGCGGACCGCTTCCGCGGTCTGGTCCGGCGCGATGAGATAGGTGCCGAAGCCGACGGCCGGGATCTGAACATCGGCGGTTAGCGGGAAGATCTTTTGAAGGGGGGCCATGAACGTCTCCAGGATGGGTCACCGGCAGAGGCCGTGACCGACGGCGGCGGTCGTTTGACCGGGGCCACGCTGGCCCAGACCGCACGCTGCGTCTGAGGAATTCCTAGCGTAGATATTCACGCGACATCAGGCCGGATCGTTCGCTTCTTTGTTGCCTCACATGCTACAATAGCCAGCGCAACCATAAGCGCCCGAGGCAACAATGCGAGACAGGTTCGACGGTGTGCAGATCTTCGTCGAGGCGGTCGAGGCCGGTAGTTTCGCCCGTGCGGCGGATCGCCTAGCGCTGTCACGCTCCGCTATTGGTAAATCCGTCGCCCGCCTCGAAGAACGCCTCGGCGTCCGGCTGTTCCAGCGGACGACCCGGGCCCAGAGCCTGACGGAGGATGGCCAGCAATTCTACGAACACTGCCAGCGCGCCGTCGATGAACTTCGTACCGGCGAGGCCCTCCTCGACTCAGGCCGCCGCGAGGTCGCAGGACGGCTGCGCATCTCAATGCCGGTTCTTTTCGGCCGGCGCCGTGCCGCACCGATCCTGCTCGATTACGCCAAGGAGCACCCGAAGCTCGAACTCGAACTGAGCTTCAACGACCGCGTCATCGACGTCATCGCCGAAGGCTTCGACATCGGGGTTCGGTTCGGCGCGCTGGGCAACGGAACGTCGTTGCGCGCCCGTCGCCTGAGCACGGAACACCGGGTGCTTTGCGCCGCTCCCGGCTACCTGTCGGCGCGCGGATATCCCGAGGTACTTGCGGATCTGGCCGCCCACGACACGCTGATCTACGCGTGCGGCGATCGAGAATACGGCTGGCGGCTTCCCGATGCCGATGGCGCACTCGTGGCCGTTGCCATTGCCGCCCGACTGCGCTTCGACGACATCGAGGTGATCGCGGACGCGGCCCGCGCGGGCCTCGGGCTCTGCTGGCTTCCCCACTGGCTGATCCGCGACAGCGTGCAGACGGGCGAACTCGTCGAGATCTGGGCGGACCGGCCTTGTACGACGGTGGATTGCTTCGCCGTTTGGCCCGCGACGCGCTACCTGCCGTTGCGGTCCCGCCTCGCCATTGATGCACTCGCGGATCGGCTGTCAGAAGGAAACCGGCCCGGCCGCTTGGCACAGCGTCGCCAAAAAGAGGTCGATGTCGTGCAACCTGAAGAGTTTCGGGCGCCGTGAGGCGTACGAAAGTCGTGGAGGAACGAACCCGCGGGATGGCGGACGCCGAGCTATGGAGATTTTGGCAGACCGTCGTCCCCAGTGTGGGACGGAAGGCGCGTGAACGGCGCCGCCTGGGTCCCTGCGCAGTCCCGGATTGCCCGGTAGCCGGCGTTTTGCGAAGCGCCCGAGGGTTGAGGGGCAGTGTTCGCGAGGCTCATCACGGCGTTCGGCACGCGGAGAAGCGAGCCCCGAGGTGCGCCTCCTCGGATGGCTGGCGCTGTCAGGCCATGCCGGGTCATGGCGTACACGCCCGGTTCGGCGCGGGGCGGAACGGTGGCCCGCGTGCCCCGAGGTGCGCCTCCTCGGATGGCTGGCGCTGTCAGGCCATGCCGGGTCATGGCGTACACGCCCGGTTCGGCGCGGGGCGGAACGGTGGCCCGCGCGGTTGGTACCAGCCTGCGAAGGAGCCGACGATCCTCATGGGACCACCGCAGCAGGGGCAAGGCCCTCGCACGTCGGTGGCAGCGTCTCGCGCGTCCGGCTCAGGGTCGGTGGATCGCGGCGGGACCGGTGTGCCGAGGATCGCGCGGATGTGGGCCAGACCGGCCTTCCGGTTCGAGCCGGTGAGGAAGCCGTAGTGCCGGATGCGGTGGAAGCCGCGCGGCAGGACATGGAGGAGGAAGCGCCGGATGAACTCCCCGGCGGACAGGGTCATGACCCGCGCCTGCCCGTCCTCGTCGCACCGGTAGTCCTTGACCCGGAAGCTGACGTTCGCTCCGTCGAAGGCGAGGATGCGTCGGCTGGAGATGGCCACGCGGTGGGTGTAGCGCGACAGGTAGGCGAGCACGGCCTTCGGTCCGGCGAAGGGCGGCTTGGCGTAGACGACCCAGCGCTTACCGCGCACCGGGGCGAGCGCGCGGGCGAAGGCCCTGGCGTCGGCGAGAGGGGCCAGGGTGCCGAAGAAGGCGAGCGTCCCGGTCTCGTGGAGGGCCGCGAGCCCTTCGAGGAACAGGCGGCGGAACAGCATGCCCAGCACCCGCACCGGCAGGAGGAAGGCCGGGCGTGACGCGACCCACTGGGTCCCGTCCGACGAGAGGCCGCCGCCGGGCACGATCATGTGGAGATGGGGATGGTGGGTCATGGCCGAGCCCCAGGTGTGGAGCACGGCGGTGAAGCCGATGCGGGCACCGAGATGCTTCGGGTCG
This sequence comes from Methylobacterium sp. Leaf100, assembly GCF_001422845.1. Taxonomy (NCBI): domain Bacteria; kingdom Pseudomonadati; phylum Pseudomonadota; class Alphaproteobacteria; order Hyphomicrobiales; family Methylobacteriaceae; genus Methylobacterium; species Methylobacterium sp. Leaf100. Next base: position 213,681 of record NZ_LMMW01000056.1, read on the forward strand.
GCGGCGATCCGCGTCAGGGTCGCGCTCGCGGCCCGGAACAGCAGATCGTAGACGGCGGCCTTGTTCTGGAAGGTGATGGCGGCGATCTCGGCGGGCAGGGTGAAGACGACGTGGAAGTAGCCGACCGGGAGGAGGTCGGCCTCGCGCGCGGCGAGCCAGTCCCGCGCCGCCGCGCCCTGGCAGCGTGGGCAGTGCCGGTTACGGCAGGCGTTGTAGGCGACGCGCAGGTGGCCGCACGCGTCGCAGCCCTCGACATGCCCGCCGAGGCTGGCCGTGCGGCACTGCTCGATCGCCGCCATCACCTTCCGCGTAGCCAGGTCCAGGTGCCCGGCCCCATCGGCGCGATAGGCGGGGCCGGCGGCGCGGAAGACGTCGGCCAGCTCGATCGCGGCGCGCATCGCCTCAAGCCGGTACCGGGCCGTCCGTATGGAACAGGGCGAGCCTGTCGAGTGGGCTCGTCACGGCCCGCACCGTCCGGGTGGCGACCTTGGCGTAGAGCGCCGTCGTGTCGAGCCGGGCGTGTCCCAGCAGCACCTGGATGACGCGGATATCGACGCCGTCCTCCAGGAGGTGGGTGGCGAAGGAATGGCGAAGGAATGGCGAAGGGTATGGGGACCGACACGCTTGGGGATCCCGGCCGACCGGGCCGCCTCCACCACGATGCGGTGAAGCTGGCGCGTGCTGATCGGGCGGGCCCAGTCCTGTCCGGGAAACAGCCAACCCTCGCGATGCAGGACGCCCTGGCGGTGTCCCTCGGTCCACCAGCGCCGCAGGAGACCCAGAAGATCGGCGGACAGCATCGCGTTGCGGTCGCGGCCGCCTTTGCCACGCTCGACCCGCAGGAGCATGCGCGTCGAGTCGACGTCGCCGACCTTGAGCGCCGCGACTTCGGCCACGCGCAATCCCGCGCCATAGGCCACCGACAGGGCCGCCAGATGCTTGAGGCAGACCGTGGCGCCGAGCAGCCGGCGCACCTCGTCGGCGCTCAGAACGTCGGGCAGCGGGCGCGGATGGTTGAGGCGGACCAGCCTGCGAGCGAGATCGGGCCGGTCGATCGTATGGACGAAGAAGAAGCGCAGGGCCGAGACGATGGCATTCATCGTCGGCCCCCCGAGGCCGACCTCCTGCTGCGCGATCTGGAAACGGCGCAGGTCGTCGACGGTCGCCGTGTCGGGCGAGCGCCGCAGGAACGTCGCCAGACGCCCGACATCGCGGAGGTAGTTGCGCTGCGTCTCACGGGAGAACCGACGCAAGGTCATGTCGTCGGTCAGGCGCTGACGCAGCGAGCCGACGGCAGCGGCGGGAACGGCAAGGATGGTCATGGGATGGCTCCACTCGGATGAAGGGAGCCACGATCGTCCGCCCAGGCCGGGCGACGCTCAATCAGCGCAGGGCGCTCGTCTCAATCCGAAACCCTCGAAGCTGCCACCCATCCCGCGCAAGCGGGTTCGTTCATCCA
>NZ_LMMW01000057.1:0-2036 GCF_001422845.1 Methylobacterium sp. Leaf100
ATCTCCTCGGGCTTCGGGTGCTTTGCCATCTTGTCCGTCCTCCAGGCTCAAAAGCCATACCAAAGAGCGGACCACTTCAATGGGGGCTGACCAGTCGCGATGCGCAGCGGCCAGAACCACCTTCGTGCGCCGTAGGCCCTCAAGCTCGTCCAGGCGGGGCAGGACGGCCACGGATCGCCCCTGCCCATCTCGCCATGCTCCGCAGGCTGCATCCCACCAGCGGCCATCCTTGAGGCAGTAGACGAAGCGCTGATGCGGGCGCCCGCATCCCTCACAAGCGCCGCCCGCCCGCCGAAACCGGATCACGGCGGACAATTCGGCCCAGTCGATGGGATAGTAATACCGGTGCTCGCGCCGGATTGGCATCGCGGGGCTCGGGTGAGATGTCGTCGGGCCGTACCACTCTCGCAACGGGTTGAACCGGGGGCATCGCGCGGCTTTGCCCATTGAGGTCGCCAAGCCTCAAGTTACGCCTGCGCTAGTTCGTATGGTGCAGCGAGCGCAGCAATTGGGAGATGCCATGCGGCGCTGATCTTGCGGATCATCTCAAGGGTTAGCGGGCGTTTTCGCTTTAGAACCTCAGATGCATGCGAGCGTGAGTTCAAGATATCGCTTAGTTCCTTCTGGGAACGCCCAAGATCTTGAATGGCAAAATGCAGCAACTCGACCGGGTCCGCATCTCGAATGGGGAACTCGGCTCGCTCATATCGCGCAACAAGATCTAGAAGGACCTCAAACCGATGACCGTCCGGGCTTCCAAGTATGGGCTCATCATGGAAATAAGCGTCAATCTCGGCCATTGCCCAACGATAATCGGCATCAGTTTTGATAAGTCGAACGTCAGACATTTTCAAAACAACTCCCAAATTTACGGCGGACTTGCAATGGCTAAGTTCTTCGTTTCTGCTTTTCCTTCGGGTTACCAACGGTCAGCGCATCAACTTTATCGTACTCAGCATGAGTTCCCACGAACTTAATTTGCACCGCTTTATATGTGTATGAGATGTGACATATAAGACGGTAATTGTTCCCGCCTATGTCGAAGATCGCACGATTGTCTCCAATAAAATCAACACTGCCAAACGTGTTTTTCACATCTTGAGGCACGGACCATTGAGCCTTGGTAACAATCGTATGCCACGCGACAAGAGGCCCCTCAGACTGAGGGTGAACTGTCCAAAAGTCGCGGAGGGTTCCGATAGCAACCACGTTCATGGCGGTCGGCATAGCAGGTTCCCAGCCGGGGAACAATGGCGACATTTTCGTCAGGCGGGCATCGCTCGCTAGAGGAACACGCTGTTTCGGTCGGTGACGATGCGCAGGAGGTGGCAGGCCAGTATGATGATCTCGGCAGCCTCCCGGGGGTTATCGAGGTCCACTTTCCGATGCGACTGGGGGTTCTTGTAGGAGCCTATGGCCCCGGCAAAAAGGGCTGATCGTGCGTCACGTTCAGCGGTTGGCACGGTTTGATCGGCGAGAGCGCCTGCCTGTGGGTCGAAGGCCTTCCGCATCAGGGCGGTGCCAACATCGGTCGGCTGAAGGTTGGCAGCATCGCGCACGGCGATCTCGACGGCCTTCATCGCCTCGAACACGGCCGAGTCATACTTCCCTCGGTGGAAAAGTCCCCAAACGTCTTCTCGGATTTTGGGGTGTAGGACTTCCTTCGGAAGTAGCCGAGCGCTGACGGCCGACTGAGGTTCGGCGGCAAGCTTATGTCCCCTCCGGCTCAGCTTACGGTTCTTCGGATGAAACTCCTCGCCCCCGCCGGAAATGTTGACCAGGGTGGGGACAAGAAGGCTTTCCTTTTCGAGCCATGCCCATGCCTCAGCGATTGCCTCCTTCACTTCGCTGTGCCGTTCAATGGGGTAGGGACTGTTCGAGCCGACACGTCCATCAGCGAAATGGACTGGTGCAAAGGCGATGTGGTCAGCCCCCATTGAAGTGGTCCGCTCTTTGGTATGGCTTTTGAGCCTGGAGGACGGACAAGATGGCAAAGCACCCGAAGCCCGAGGAGATCGTTGCCAAGCTACGGCAGG
>NZ_LMMW01000058.1:0-1980 GCF_001422845.1 Methylobacterium sp. Leaf100
CATGCGCGTCCGGTCGAGTTCACGCCGCAGACGGGCGATCTCAGCGGCTTGGTCGGAGGGGGACGCCACTGGGCTCGCAGGCGCGGCTCCCGGTGACCTTTCTGCTCGCGGTGGTGGGGAGCCACCCATCAACGCCGAGCGCCACTGCCTCAGCATTGAGGGTTGGATCCCGAGCTCGGCTGCGATCTGCATCTGCGGCCGGCTGCTACTTTCCAGCAGGGCCACCGCCTCGCGTTTGAACTCGGGGGTGAACTCGCGTCTCGTCTTGGCCATCAAACACCTTCCCCGCCCGCAAGGAGCGTATCAGAGGTGTCCGTGAAAGCGGGGGAGGATCAGTGCAGACGGCCCAGGGCAAGAGCTTGGCGCTGGCATGCAAGGAGGCGGAGATCTCCGAGCAGAGTTATTACCGCTGGCGCAAGGAGTACGGCGGTCTGAAAGTCGATCAGGCGCGGAAGATGAAGGACCTTGAGCGTGAGAGCGCTCGGCTGCGCCGGCTCGTCGTCGACCTTTCCCTAGAGAAGCAGGTGCTAACGGACGTTGCCTCGGGAAACTTGTAGCCCCCGAGCGACGCCGGCGGGCAGTCGACGGCATCCGTGAGAAGTACGGCCTCTCGGAACGTCACGCTTGCCGGATCGTCGGCCAGCACCGGGGCACGCATCGCTACGTGCCCACCGTACTGACCGATGAGGATGAGCTGACCCAGGCCATCATCGCCTTGGCATCTTCGTCACGGACGCTACGGCTACCGCCGCGTCACCGCGCTGCTTCAGGCAGCCGGCTGGCAGGTAGGCAAAGACCGGGTTCAGCGCATCTGGCGTCGCGAGGGGCTGAAGGTCCTTAGAGCCGTGCCCGATCGAGTTGGGACGGCTGGGGCTTCAGGACGTTGAGGGGTGAAGGAGGATGCCGATGCCTTCACCCTTGTCCGTCGATCTCCGCCAGCGTGTTGTGTCGGCCTTAGCCGCGGGCGCCTCCTGTCATCAGGCCGCAGCCCGGTTTGGGGTCAGCGTGTCCAGCGCCAGCCGCTGGTCGGATCGGTTTTGCCAGGATGGACAGCTTGCGCCCAAGCCGTCGGGCGGCGATCACGCCTCGTACTGGATCGAGGCGCAGGCCGACCTGATCCTGACGATCTACGAGGCGCGGCCGGCGATCTAACTGCGCGAACTGCGTGACGCTTTGGCCGAGCACGGCGTGCAGACTAGCACGAGCAGCCTGTCCCGCTTCTTCGCCCGGCACGGCATCACCCGTAGAAAGGGGCGATCCACGCCGCCGAGCAGGCGCGCCAGGACGTAAGGGCAGCCCGTGAGGCTTGGTTCGAGAACCAGGACGCCCTCGATCCCGACAGGCTGGTCTTCCTCGACGAGACTGCCGCGACCACCAACATGGCACGCCGCTACGGTCGGGCTCCGCGAGGCGAGCGCTGCCGGCTGGCCGTCCCGCACGGGCACTACAAGACCACCACGATCACCGCCGCCCTGCGCAGCCATGGCCTGTGCGCCACGACCCTATTCGACGGCGCCACCAACGGCGCGCGCTTCCGGGCCTACGTCACCGACACGCTCGTGCCCGTGCTCAAGCCCGGTGACACCGTCATCCTCGACAACCTGCAGGCCCACAAGGTGGCGGGTGTGCGTGAGACCATCGAGGCCGCAGGGGCGAGGCTGCTCTACCTCCCGCCCTACAGCCCGAACTTCAATCCGATCGAGCAAATCTTCGCCAAGCTGAAGGCTCTGCTCCGGACAGCGGCGGCTCGTACCGTCCCTGATCTGTGGCACACCATCCGGCAGGCTTTGGCCTCCTTCACGGCAGATGAGTGCCGCAACTCCCTCACCGCAGCCGGCTACGAGACCGACTTGGCCGTCGCTACGTGAGCGGGCACGGCTATAGAGCCGTGTCCGGTTGGGTTGAATCATGGGGTATCGGGCGGGCTGCGGATCTGATTCGATGTCGGGCTTTTCAAGGAGAGCGGGATGCCGTCAGCCT
>NZ_LMMW01000059.1:0-1942 GCF_001422845.1 Methylobacterium sp. Leaf100
CGCGTGCGCACCACCTGCCCGGCCGCGTCGGTCTCGTAGGTCGTCTCGCCCCAGCGCGTATCCGCGATCGCGCGAGGAGAGAAGTCACGCGCCCAGGCATAGGCACGATCAAGTTCCAGCAACGGAGCTTGGCTCGCCAGGCCAGCCTGACCGCGCCCGCCCGTCTGGCGCACGAGCTGCCCGACCGTGTCCCAGCCTTGCTCCAGCCGGAAGCCCGTCGCACTCTCGCGCCCGATCTCGCGGCCCAGCGCATCACTGGAGAAGCGCAGCGGCGCATGCCCGCCGATGGCGATCTCTCGCACGGCCCCCAGCGGATCGTACAGGCTCGCCACCAGCCGCCCGCCGATGCGCCGCTCCAGCCGGTTGCTCCGGCCGATAAATCAAGCGACTGAAATTATCGCTACACGTCGATTTAAAATATAAAATTCGTTGTCTATGTTTGTATAAATATAACTAGTTTATCGTGCATCTAATCTCTCCAAGATACTTTCGAGGGTTAATTTCCAGTTAACATACTGCGGCGAATCTTTCCATAGATCCATCAGTTCTGAAGGATCCCTGAGTATTCTTCTGATGCATAAATGTGACTTTTCATACATATATGCTTCGAATCTTAAACTTCTTAAGTATTCCATAAAACTGGAGTCTATATTGGCATCAAATTTTGTCTCAAATTCACCCTTAGTTTGAGCAATTAGTCCTGCCGCTGCGATCCCTTGCTGAGCTTCTGGGGCCTCTAAATAATCTTCACCGGTCAAGATGACCTTATCAAGCGCCGCTTCAAATGAAAGAATGGTAGAGTCTTTGCGGATTACATCTAAGAGATCCTGAGCATCATCATTATCGAACGGACCTACATTCCAAGTACCCACAACAATCCCCTCCATTGCTTCCAGCCATTGACGATTGAGTCGTGGATTTTTATGATTAGAAATGATTTAAAAATTTAGGCTAAGGCTTTATAAAGTTTACCATTAGCATATATTTACTCTTTTTCCCCAAAAAAAAGCTTTCTAGCCTTTCTTCGACATGTTTTGGCGCCCAGACGGCTGCTTTCTCAAGGCCCATGCATTCGTCAATTGATGCTGGCGATTCAATACCGTTTTCGTAGGTATATAATTTTCTGCTGATTGGATCTTGTTTAAAGAATTTTGGTATTGACAGCAAACTAACATCTAAATGTATGTGGCCAATTATAGGCCAGCGCCCCGAAACAATAGCTTCGTCATTTATCCAAATCTTGAATGCTATGTTAGCTTTGCATATAACATCCAGCGGCTGATCTTCTGTGTAAGTTTTATCATAAAAAGCCATTAGGGGGCTTGATAGTACGCGGCCGTAACTAAATGAGTTGATAAATTTTATTTTGAAAAAATCGCCGGACTGATACTTCAGTCTTTTAGTCATGTCTACCTCTCAAAGGCTTTTTTTGCTGCGTCCAGGTATTTTTGGCGATTTGGATTGCCGGGACGTATGCTATTGATAGAATTGCTCGAACTTCCGCCTTGACTTTGTGCCCTGCCATAATGGTCAATCAGTTGCTGTTCGCGCCCCCTAACAGCATTTCTATCTACAGAAGATTTGTCCAACTCTGCTGGCCCAAAATCCTTATCATTCATGTGGTGATTCCGATCTCTTCGAGCGACATTTTTTTCCGGTTCACAGCATCCACTGGTTCGCCCGACGTAAGGTGCTCCTCCGTCCGGACTCGGTTTGGTATACGTTTGCCACGTTTTCGGGGCTAACCCGAGTGGATCAATCCATGCGTGAGGCTCGACCACGTAACTGTATTGACGCGTGCCTCCATCGATTCCTATAGGATCACTAGAAAGATATTGCGAAATCAGCCCATCATAATGCCTGAAGCGATTATAGCTGAGTCCCGTCTCAAAATCCTCCCATTGCCCCTGGAAGCGGATTGGACAGACCTGTGCAGCCGCGA
>NZ_LMMW01000060.1:0-1015 GCF_001422845.1 Methylobacterium sp. Leaf100
CATTCGTCATCGGAGACGTCGGACGGGTAGGCTTTGCGTGAAGAGGTCATGCCCCTTCATCTGGAATCCAGCCGTCATAGGTCCATAACAGCCTCTAGATCGGAATCTCTGTGTCCGGCGACTTTTGAGGCTGAAGGAATTGAGGGAGTAGTTGGCCGCGGCTCGGATCAATTGGCTCGCCGATTGGATCTGGCAACCGGTGAACCACTTGAGAAAAAACAGCTTCTCTCTGGACGGTGGTCATCTGCAACATTCCACCGACGAAGTGGATGCCGGCGGTGCCCTCGACCTCATCTTGCTCTCGGTCGAGACGGCAGGCGGCCACCGCCTTCAGCGCGTAATGCTGTGGGTGGATCTCGTAACCTGACTGCAATTCCTGGGGTCGCGTAATACCTACCTTCGCCGCAGACTCCAGGGTCGGAGAGGGCGCCAAGTGGATGTCAGGCAGCGGGATTAGGGAATACGGAGGCCAGTCAATGAACTTGCCTGTCGCATCTAGGGCTGAGAAAGGCCGAGTGCGAAGAGTATAACTTTCGTACCGTTCACGATCTTCCGAAAAACCGCCGATCATAAAGCTAAAATGCGGCTCGTCAGCACCTTCAGCTTTGGTGGCAGAAGCCTCTCGAAACAACTCGGAGGCCAATTCTGGAAACAGGTCGAGCACGTCATCAAAGGTAACGATTTGGGCACCGCGTGCCGACAATTGCCGGAAGGCGTTATGCATCGCTGCGCTGGCACCGCCCATCCCCCGACTGGCAAAGATGCAGGAGCATTCCGGCATCATCTCAACCTTCGAGACATGCGTCATCAGGATGCCTGTGCCGGCCTCATAGCCGGCACCATCCGACGCGATTGTAACGGAGTCATCGCCCCGAACGATTGCAAGTGCGCTCATGCCAACACCTTTCCGAAACCCGATTGGCCTGCCCCCATTCAGTGGCCCAGGTTTGAAGTTAGTGCATCGTCGGTCGTGTGACGATGGCAGGGCGAGCGGACGGCACTGATCCGCTCGGTT